>CAVJSG010000042.1:0-12091 GCA_963651895.1 Campylobacteraceae bacterium | reverse complement strand
AAAAAATATGAAATTCACCGACACCCAAAAGAAAATTTATCAAAAAAATTTAAAAGCCATCAAGGGCGGGTCGCTAGAAAAGGACTTTAAGCGCATCACAAAGGCTAAGGAATTTGCCCTGCATTTTGGGGCTGATAGCCTTGATATAAACATTGAGTGCCTAAAAGATGGGCGTTTCATCTACGAAAACGCCCTCGCTGAGCTGACAGACAAAGTAGCTTTGTATCAAAACAAATACATTTTATACCCCTATCTTTATTTTTACGGCTTTGGAAATGGGCTTTTGTATAAGGTTTTGCTGCAAAATGAGCAGCTAAAACACCTCGTGGTTTTTGAGGAAAACACCGAGCTTTTGTGGCTGATTTTTCACATTATCGATTTTTCAAAAGAGATTAGAGACACGAGGCTCATCATCTACACTGAAAGCATAGAAAATGTTAATCTTTTTTTAAATGTTTTTTTTGGCGACTCAAAGGTAGGTAATTATGCAAAAAGCTATTTTTTAGAGCCTCATTCGCTTTATTATGAGGATAAATTCAGCGATAAAATCATAAAAACAAATCAAGCCATTACCAAAGCCATATCTCACCAAGTCATCGCTCACGGCAATGCTTCCTCTGACGCATTAGAGGGCATACAAAATCGCGCACAAAATTTCGCCGCTCAAATCACCCATATCTGCGGCAAAGACTTCGCACAAAAACGCACACGCCCCAAAGAAACCGCCATTTGCGTAGCCACAGGTCCTAGCCTTACAAAGCAGCTGCCTTTATTAAAAGCCGTGCAAGAAAAAGTGGCGATTTTTTGCGCGGACTCAGCTTATCCCATTTTAATGCAAAATGACATAATCCCCGATTATGTTTTTATGCTAGAACGCTCGGACTTTACGGCTGAATTTTTCAAGCACGATTTTAAGGGTAGGGACAAAAACACGCTTTTTTTGGTAGCTGATTTGGTGCATCCAAACGCCATAAAATACCTTGAAAAATTCAAAAGGCAGTATATGGTTTTTACTAAGACTTTGGCAAATACCTACATAAACCTAAAACATTATCCGCCTATGATGGGATTCTGCGTTTCGCAAAATGCTATACAAACGGCGGTTAATTTGTTTTATAAAAATATCATACTCATAGGGCAGGATTTAGCTTATGCTGATAACGGGGCAAGCCACGCCAAAAACTATCAAAACGATGAATTCTATGAAAGCAATCTAAACAGGGGGCTTGAAATAGAGGCTTATGGCGGCAAGGGTATGGTAAGGACGAATGCGTATTGGAAAATGTTTAAAGCCGACATAGAAATTCAAATAAAAAATACCCAAAGATTTCTTAAAAATTTCAAGGTTTATAACTGCACCGAGGGCGGTGCGAGGATAGAAAACACCATAGAAATGCCCTTTAAAAAGGCTTGCGATAAATTTTTAAAGGACGCGCGTAAAAAGCATTTTGAGCTGCCAAAGGCACTGCCAAAAATAAAGCAAAAAGAGCTTTTACTGAGCGTGTATGCGAGAACCAAAAAGCAGATTTTAAAAAGCGAGGAATTTGCGCAAAAAAACGCGGGCAGACTCGAAGCCTTGAAGCATACCTTTGAGGTGCTAACTAGCATAAAATCCACGAGTTTTGAGACGAACAAGCCTTATTTTGAGGAATGCGACAGAATCATAACCGAGATAAAAAATGAACTCGAAGACAGGAAAAACGCCATTTATGTGTATGAGGTGCTAGAACCCACGCTTTATCAGTTTGAGCAGGGCATAAGCGATTTGTTTGTGTATAATCCGCAAAATGAGACGGAAAAAAACGAAAAAATGTTTTTGTGGATTTTTAGGCATTTTGAATGGTTAGAACAGATAATAGCTTGGTGCAATGAGCAGAAAATAGCCCTTGAAAAGTCCCTCGCACCCTTGCAAAAGGCACTCAAAAAGGCAGGCAAGGATACGGAGAAAAAGATGAAAATGATAGATGAAAAGGGCAGGGAATGTTTAATGTTTTTGTAAATTTATTTGTCATTGCGAGAACAGCGAGAGGATGGAACTTTGAATAACGATTTATTTGAAAAAAATGTTGAGGCTATGTTTGAAAAAAATGTAGCTGCTTTGTTTGAGGTTGATGAGCCGTTGTCTAAGGCTATGAGGCAGCTTAAAGCCCTAAACGCGCCGCTTCGATTTGTCAAAACTAATGATGACAATCTTTACGATAGCCTGCGAAAAATCTCAATGTATGAAAATGTGGCGGGTGAATTTAACGAAAAAAAGGCGTATTTTGACGAAAACTACCCCAAACACCCTGTGATTTTTCTCTTTGGCTTTGGCAATGGGGCTTTGCTTGAATATCTGCTTAAAAATTCGCGCCACACAAATATCATAGTTTTTGAGTGCGAGTTAGAGCCTATTTTCTTTACTTTGCAAAGGTTTGATTGCAGCGAGGCTTTGAAAAAAGAGCGGCTAATCCCCTTTTATGTGCCGAATTTAAACCCCGCACAGCTTGGCACGCTTTTTTCTTACAAGGGCATAAGCGAGAGCGTGAAAACCTATAATTTCACAAGCGTGGCGAATTTTTATGATAAATTCTACTCAAACGAAATACAAAACATAAATTTAAAACTCATTGAAAATATCCGCTTTGCATTCATAAGAAAGGGCAACGACCCCAAGGACTCGCTTGATGGCATTGAGCGCATTTTATATAATGTCCCCAAAATGCTTGCCCGCCCCATTTATAACGAGCTTTTAAACAAACGCAAAAAGGCAAGCAAAAACGCCATAGTCGTTTCAACGGGTCCTAGTTTAACAAAGCAACTGCCGCTTTTAAAAGAGGTGCAAGAATTTGCCACCATACTTTGCGCGGACAGCGCTTATAGCATTTTGCATAAAAATGGCATTGTGCCTGATTATGTTTTGAGTTTAGAGCGCTATAGCGAGACCAGCGAGCTTTTCAACAACAACTTTGAAAAAAGCTATGATGATAAAATCACCTTTTTGATGTCTGCCGTAACGGACTTTAAAACCACCGAGTATTTGGAAAAAAACTCGCGCAAATATATGCTGGCTTTTCGTCCGGGGCTTTTTCCTAAATTTTTAAAGCTCGATGACTTTGGCTATATAGGCGTAAATCACAGCGTGAGCAATATGTGCCACGAGTTAGCAGCCTACTTAAAGCACGAAAATATCGCGCTTATCGGGCAGGATTTGGCTTATGGCGAGGATGGGACCAGCCACGCGAAAAACTACCAGCACGGCGAGTCTTATGAGGGCGATATGTATAGAAAGATAGAGGCAAAGGCTTATGGGGGCAAGGGCGTGGTGCAAACGCATCCTGTATGGGAGCTTTTTAGGCAGGGCTTTGAAAACGACATAGTGATGGCACAGGTTCGCCACAAGGCTACAACCTTTAACTGCACTGAGGGCGGGGCGAGGATAGAGGGGGCGATTGAAATTCCTTTTAAGGAATTTTGTGCTAAATTCTTAAAAGAAAAGCTAAAAAAGCCCTTTGCAAGGGTGCCTTGTTTGAGCGCAAAAGAGCAAAACGAGCTTTTGAAAAAAACCAAAAAAAGGCTGCTGGATAGCTCAAAAAAGGCTGAAATTTACTTAGAAGAAGTGAAAAAAGAACTTGATAATTTAAAGGGCTTGCTGCCTGATGATTACGAGTTTGAAAAGCTAAATTTCAAGGCTTTGAGTAAAATAAAACAAAAATTTAAAAAACTGCACACCCGCTTTGCAAAGAGCGTGATTTTTACTGAAATCACCGATGTGCTTTTTTACCAAAACAACTGCGAAATTGTAAAATTAGAGTGCATAAACGCAAAAAGCGAAAAAGAGCAAAATGAGCTTTTGGTGCTTTGGCTTGGCACTATGGCGAATTGGTTTATAGAGGTGGGCGAGTATATTTACGCCCAAGATGAGCGCATTAGGCGTTATATAAAGGAGTGGTGATGTTTAAGACAGACAAATACGACAAAAATGTCGTTGCGATGAATGAGATGGCTTATGCCGAGCTTAAAAAGGGCTTGAAGGGGCTTAAAAATTTAAATTTCGAGTTTGAATTTGACCCCTTTGATAGCCTAAATGTCAATATCCTTGACAAAAAAAGAGGCGAAAGGCTCTACGAAAAGCCCTACCAAGAGCTAATAGACGGCTTAGAGCCCTTTAAAAAGGAATATCAACGCTATAACTGCCTCTTTTTCTATGGCATAGGAAATGGCATATTTTACAAAACCCTACTGCAAAACGCCGAGCACAAGCGTATAGTGGTCTTTGAGGATAATATAGAGCTTATTTATATGGCTTTAAATTTGCTTGATTTTAGCGAGGATATCTTCAAGGGCAGGCTTATTATATTATACACCAAGGACTATGCTTTAAGCCTTGCTAATAAAATTTTTAGCATACCCATTATGAAGCGATTTTTTAAGCTTTATGATTTACACATTCATAGTGCGTATTATGAAAACAACTACGCAGACAAGATAAAAATCGTAAATGACGCAAACATAAACGCCATACGCTCCACAAGCCTTAAAGGCGGCAACGACCCGGGCGATGCTTTAATGGGCATAGAGCATTATATGATAAATTTACCCAAAATGCTGGCTAATCCTACCTTTGATGAGCTTGTTAAAAAGCGCAAAAGAAGCTCAAACAAAAGCAAATTTGCCCTGCTAGTAGCCACAGGACCAAGTCTGACAAAGCAGCTGCCTTTGCTTAAAAAATACGCAAAAAAGGCTACCATTTTTAGCGCGGATAGTGCTTATGCCATCTTGCACGCTAATGGCATAAAGCCAGACTATGTGCTGAGTTTAGAACGACCTAGCAAGACATCTGAGCTGTTTAATTACAGCTTTGGGCAAGACTATGACAAGGACATCATCTTTCTCTTTTACACCCTAACGCACCCAAACACCGTAAAATATATGGAGCAAAACAAAAGAAATTTCGTCATCACGCAAAGGGCTTTGAGCTTTGCTGCTTATTTAAATTTCAAAGAGTGCGGCACGATAACAGGCGGTATGTGCGTTATGAATATGGCTTATCAACTTGCCACGCTTTTTTTGGGCTTTAAAAATGTCATTCTCATAGGGCAGGATTTAGCTTACGCAAATGACGGCAAAAGCCACCCTGATAGCTATAAATTTGCAGAAACAGAGAAGGCAGATGCGCAAAGTCTTTCAAAGGCGATGAAAACCACAGCCTATGGTGGCGAGGGCGAGGTCTATACAAAAGGCACTTGGACGCTTTTTAGGGAAATTTTTGAGGAGTATTTTTTCAACGATAAAAAAACCATAAAAACCTACAACTGCACCGAAGGCGGTGCTAGGATAGAGGGCAGCATAGAAAAGCCCTTTAAGGAAATTTGCGAGAATTTTCTAGCAAAGCAGCCTGATAAAAAACCCCTGCCGCGCCTTAAAAAACCAAGCCGCAAAGAAAGCGGCGAAAAGATGTTAAGGGCTTACAAACTCATAAAAGAGGGGCAAGCCTACACCGCAAACTACATAAAAGAGTGCAAAAGGGTGCAAAGGCAGCTTGACAGCCTCATCCACGGCAAACAAAAATACACACTTGATGCCATAAATAAAAATTTAGACAAAATCAAAAAAAATATAGACAGGCGAATGTCGCTTTTTTATGGCGAGATTTTAGGACCTACTCTAAATCAACAAGAAGGGCAGCTGGCACCACTTTACGCCAAGAATTTTGAAAACGAAACAGACAAGCAAAACAAACTCATAATGTGGCTTTATTCGCACGAGGCTTGGGTTGAGGAACTCGTGGATTTACTCGAAGTTTTTGCGCAAAGTATGAAGGTCCATATAGTGCCTTTGAGGGAGGAATTAGAGCGGAGAGGGTTGCTTTGAATTTTTTCTTTGATTTATATATAAATTATGCAAAGGAAATTGCTTTAAATTTTTCCTTGAAATTATCTTGTGAGTTATTTTAAATTATTTCAAGTTACCTCAAATCGCTTTAAATTTAGTATATTTGAAGGAATTTAAATTTGATTTTTGGGAGTTTAAAATTTTTTAATTTTTAATTGGCTATTTTCTAAAAAAGTGTTAAAAATTTAAATAAATTTCTTGTAGTAGCAAATGCCCACTGCGAGCGAGTGTGCTGTGCGAAACATGGCGTAACCACACTTTGCCAGCTGTGGTTTTTGCGATTCTAAGAAAGGCACAAATTTAAGCGGCGTTTCCAAAATAGCAAATTCGACAGCTTTTTGGCTGTGGCTACACCACGACTTAGCTTACTAACGCTTACAAAGTCTCACAATGATAAACTAAATTTCAACATTTTATTTAGAAAAATAGTCAAATTTTTTTCGACTTTTTGTTTAAATGCTGAATTTATCCAAAAATAATGCTATAATTTGCCAAAAATTTAGCAAAACGCAGAATTTCAAGCCAAATTTAAGCCCAAAAGCTAAATTTTCGCCCAAAAATTCACGCCAAGGGGCTAAATTAAAATAAAAAGCTAAATTTCAGCCAAAATCAAGGCAGTAAAGTAAAAAAACGAAAAAACAAAGCAAAAACAACGCAAACTAAAAATAAAGCAAAAAAATAAAAACGCAAAACAAAGGACAAACTATGCTTCAAACTTGCATTTTCCCAGCCGCAGGCTATGGCACGCGCTTTTTGCCCGCTACTAAAACCCTACCCAAAGAGATGCTGCCCATACTCACAAAGCCGCTCATTCATTATGGAGTCGATGAGGCTTTGGAGGCTGGTATGGATACTATGGGCTTTGTAACGGGGCGCGGCAAGCGGGCTTTGGAGGATTATTTCGACATAAGCTACGAGTTAGAGCACCAAATCGCAGGCACGAAAAAAGAGTATTTGCTCGCCGAAATTCGCACTCTCATCAACCGCTGCACCTTTACATTCACGCGGCAAAACGAGATGAAAGGCTTGGGGGACGCCGTTTTAAAGGCGCGCGCACTCGTGCGGGATGAAGCCTTTGGCGTGATACTCGCGGATGATTTATGCGTAAATGAGGACGGCGTGGGCGTGATGGCACAGATGGTGAAAATTTACGAAAAATACCGCTGCACCGTGGTTGCGGTGATGGAAGTGCCAAAAGAACAGGTTTCAAACTACGGCGTCATCGCGGGAAATTCAGTCGAGGACAGCCTCATAATGGTAAGTTCGATGATAGAAAAGCCCACGCCCAAAGAAGCCCCCAGCAACCTAGCCATCATCGGTCGCTACATTTTAACGCCTGACATTTTTGGCATTTTAGAAAACACCAAAGCGGGCAAAAACGGCGAAGTGCAGCTTACTGACGCGCTTTTGGCACAAGCCACAAACGGGATGGTGCTAGCCTATAAATTTCAAGGCAAACGCTTTGACTGCGGCAGCGTGGAGGGCTTTGTCGAGGCGACAAATTATTTTCACGGCAAAAGCAAATGCTAAAAAACACGCTTTTTTTCAAAAACGAGCCGCTAAGTGCCATCAGTGCTTATGCTAGCCGCATAAATGACGAGCGCAAAAGCGGCGAGGTGGGCTACTATCACCTAATCGACACTTCCTTGCAGCTTATCTCGCAGGTGCAGGAATTTATGCGTGGCAAAAGCCACATAAAAAGGCTCTTGCTCGTGGGTATGGGCGGTTCAAGTTGCGGTGTAAAGGCTTTGCGCGACTTTTTGTTTGACGAAAAGGACGGCGAAATCGAACTTTTCATCATAGATAACACTTCCTCGCATACTTTCACGCACACTATGAGTAAGCTGAATTTAAACGACACGCTTTTTATCATTTCGAGCAAAACGGGCACTACCATAGAAGTCATCTCGCTTTTCAAGCTCATCATCGCGCATTTTGGCTTTGAAAAAAGGCAGCTTAAAGAGCATTTTGTTTTCATCACTGACAGCGGCTCAAAGCTCGATGAGCTAGGGCGCGAGCTTGGAATTCAACGCTTTTTCATCCCGCAAAATGTGGGCGGGCGTTTTAGCGTGCTTTCAGCCATAGGCATAGTGCCGCTTGTGATTTGCGGCTACAACGCCAAAGCCCTACTGGACGGGGCGCGGGCGTGCTTTGATGACTTTTTCACGCACAAAAAGGACGAAATTTTGCAAAAAGCCTACCACTACTGCACCCACAAAAACGCGCATTGCAATGTGCTTTTCAGCTACGGGGACGCATTTAAGGGCTTTAACGAGTGGTTCATCCAACTCATCGCCGAGAGTTTGGGCAAGAAACAAGGCTATAAACGCATAGGCATCACGCCCATCGCACTCATAGGCGCGCGCGACCAGCACAGCTTTTTGCAGCTGATAATGGACGGACCAAAGGATAAAACCATCACATTTTTAAAGGTGCTAAACGCGGACAAATCGCCACTCGTGCCGAATTTAAGCCTGCCGTTTTTAGACAGCTGCGACTTTGCAAATGGGGTAAATTTACACAGCCTCTTAAACGCGCAGTGCGATGCCACTATGAACGCGCTGATAGCCGAGAATTTAAGCGTGGATTTAATCGAAATCGAGCGGCTTGATGCTTGGCACGCGGGATATCTTATGTATTACTACGAACTCTTAACCTCGGCGTGTGGCATAATGCTAGGCATAAACACCTACGACCAGCCGGGCGTGGAGGTAGGAAAACTTATTTTGAAAAAGTTGCTTGAAAAGAAGTAAATTTTTTGGGGGTTTTGGGATTTTTTTGGAATTTTTGGGGTTTTTAAATTTAAATTTGAGGGATTTTAAATTTGGGTTTTTAAATTTGGGACTTGAATTTGGGGGGATTTTTCTAAAAAAATGTTGAAATTTGTGCGAAAAATTATCATTGCAAGACTTGGCAAACACCAAGCCTCGCAATGACAAAAAAACCCGCAGCCCACAAATTTAGTATTTCCAGCTTCCTTCGACAAAGACGGTGCGACCTTGTCCGATGAGGTAGCGGTATTCGCCGATGGGTGCGCTTATGTCGTGGTTGTAATAGTCATAGTAAAAGGTGTCAAAGACATTTTTCACGCCCACGGTCAGCACGGCTGCGTTTTTGTTAAAGCCTATGCTTACGCCCACATCGGATAAAACATAGGGGTCGAGTTTTGCGTCCTCAGTAACAAAGCCATAAGTAGCCGTTACACTTTGTCCGCCCGTAATGTTAGTATATTTACTATAACTCACCTTTTGTCCGCCGTAGATGGAGTTTTGTATCCATAAATTTAGGTTTATATGGGCTACTTCTATGAAGCCTGCTAAATTTATGTTCGCCCCCAAGGTTGCCTTGTAGTCGTAGGTGTAGGGGATTTGCTTCCACTCGTTTGTGGCGGGGTCTTGAAATTGCGCTTTGACATAAGTAAAACTCTCATTAAAGCCCAAAATACCATTTAGCAGATACTGCTCCAAAGCCACTTCGCCCCCAAGCCTGCGCGATTTGTCATAGGTGCCATAACTTAGCCCCGCGTAAGGGTCGCCCTCGAAGTAAAATTCGTTTTTGCTACTCGTATAAAAGGCATTTGCGGCAAAGTATAAGCCGTCAAACACATAAACCCTGTCTCCGCCTATGAATTCTTTCCATCCAAGCTCGAAGGTGTCATAGCTTTCATCGTCCAAATTTGACTCGACATAGCTGAAATTGTGGTTAAATGCGGTTGTCTCGGTAAGAGTGTTGGTGCTTGCAAGCTCTATCTTGCCTAGCCTTTGACTCAAAGCATAGGGCGGCACATTTATAGCACCCCTTTCATAGCGGGCATAAAGTGCGCCTGTGTCTGAGTAGCGAATGACAGGGGTTACCTCAAAAATCAAATTTCCCACATTTTTTTCTGCCTTATGCTCAGGCACTTGTGGATTTTGCGTTTGGTGTTTCGCTGAAAGCTCCACGCCTGCTGCGTTTATGTTTGAAAGCCTAGCAAATACATAGTCGTTTGAAGTGGTGCTATATTTAACCATCTCATAACGAACGCCTGCTGATAAAGAGAAATACTTGCTAAAATCATATCTCTCCAAAAGATAGGCGGCATTTGTGAATTTAAACAAATCAAGCTCGTTGTTTATATCCACGGTAATGCCCGAGTAGTTCATATCTGTGGAGGTTCTGTTGTTTAAGTCGGCTGCTATCAAATACTGCAAAGCTGTGCGTTTTGATTTTTCGACAATGCTATCTATGCCAAAAATCAACTCGCCATTGTAATGCTGCCAATCTAGCTTGAATTTACCGCCGAATTTCGTTTCTTTAAAGGATGAACCGCTTTGGTCGGCTATATTGCTACTCGCTCCGATGCCCACGAAATATCTATTTTGGTATGCGTAGAAAGGAAGTCTAGCTGTGTAGGTGTCGTATTTGCGATTATCCATAGCGAAAATGCCCTTAATCTCCCACTCAAAGCCCCTAAAAAGCTCGTTTTTAAAGCCCAAACTAGCATTTAGCCTTGTTTGTGAGCTTTCAATCTCGCCATCGCCATCATCAGCCCCGCCTTTATTTTTGGGGTCTGTGGGCGGAGTGGTGAGCGTTAAATATGCCTTTACGCCGTCATCGTTAATGAGTTTATAATCATTGCCGAAGCCCCCTGCTTGGGCTATGGCGAAATTCTGCTCGGTAGTGGCTATGTCCCAAAACGAATTATATGGAGTTGTCGTGGTTTTGCCTGTGTAAAAGTCCGCGTCCGCAAAGATACTTGTGCCCAAATTCAGCGCAAAGTCCAAGCCAAGCACGGCTTGGAGGCTTTTGGTGTTATCACTCTCGCGCGGTCCGCCCTTTTGCGAGTAGCCAAGCCCTGCGTTTAGGTGCAAATTCCCAAATTTTTCGCTAGCTTGGGCGTGGGCGAAGTAGCTGCTATCGCCGCCTGAGGTATTGACATAGCCCGCACCCACTGCAAAATAGGGGTTTTGGCGTTTGGAGGTAATGATATCAATGACGCCGCCGCGTGTGCCGCTGCCGTAAAGCACCGCACCGCTGCCCGGATAGACTTTGATTTCTTGGATAAGGTTAGGAAGTATCGTATTTATGGGCATAAAGCCGTAGTAGCTATCAAGCGGATTTGCGGCGATGCCGTTTATGTGAAGTTTTACGCCGTTTGCTGAGAGTCTGCCTTGCGAGCGCAAGTCAAACTGCTGCCCAAAGCCCGCTGTATTTACTATGGTAACGAAGGGGATATAGCGCAATGCACTTTCCGTGTCGCGCGCGCCGCCGATGGCGTCCGCGTCCGCGTAATAAACGCTGTGGTTTGTGCTATCAAGCGTGCTTGGCATAAGCCCGAGCTGCTGTTCTTTGCCGCGCTCTTTTTGCGCCACTGCTGTGGGGGCTTGCTTTTTGTTAGCTTTTTTGATGATTTTTTTCGTGCTTTTTTTCGCGGCTACTTTTTTGGTGCTAGCCTGTGTAGTGGCTTTTGCGGCGGTTTTTCTTGTCGCTTTTTTGGGCGCAGCGGCTTTTTGGGCTGTGGCATTTCTTGTCGCCTTTTTAGAAGTCGTAGCTTTTGGGGCTGTGGCGGCTTGTCCGCTAGGCTTTCGCGTGGCTTTTCTAGTAACCTTGCTTACTTTGGTTTTTGTGGCTTTGGCGTTTGAAATTTTAGTGTTTGAAATTTTAGTGGGCGCTTGTGCCATTGCCACGATTTTGTCGGGGTTTGTGGCTGTGGAATTTGCCGCGAGTTTGTCGGCATTTGTGGGTTTTGCAGTCGCGGCGTTTGTGGCTGTGGGGTTTGAAATTTCAGTGCTTGAAATTTTAGTGGGTGCTTGTGCCATTGCTACGATTTTTTCGGGGTTTGCCGCACTTGGTAGCGTTTGAGTAGCCTTTGCGCCTTGGTTTGTAGCCTTTACTAGCGTATGAGTGGCTGAATTTGTGGCTTTTAAAGCCTGCGCACTTGCTAGAAACTCGCTAGCTTGGGGATTTGTAGCCTTTGACTCGGCTAGGACTTTGGTAACTTTGGAATTTGCTGACTTGGCTATGGTTTGGGTAGCCTTTGTGTCAGGGTTTGTAGCCTCTGCTATCGCTTGGATAGCCTTGGTGCCTGTGGTTGAGTCGCCTTTTGCTGCCGCTAACGAACTAGCGAGGGCAGCCAAAATGAGAAAAACGAGCGTTTTTTTCATAGTCAATCCTTTAAAAAGTCGTGTCGAATCCCTCAACACCATATTGCCGCCGAAATGTTAGCAATTTTCGCACC
>CAVJSG010000041.1:0-12093 GCA_963651895.1 Campylobacteraceae bacterium | reverse complement strand
ACGCCGCGCCAAGCCCCATTGCTGCGATGATTGTCAGCACTGCCAAAAAGATTTTCGCCCACTTTGGCAGGGCGAAAATCGCCTTTAACTTTGAGCCGAAATTCGCCAAATTTGACGAATTTACTTTTGAATTTTCTTTCATTTTTTGTCCTTTCTAAATTTAAATTTACCCTACGACAGCCATTTTATAAGCTTGATTATGCCCATTTTGGCTACTGAATTATGCGCCGAAACTTCGTTGCGACTTAAAATCTCCGCCTTGTTTTGATGATAGTAATTATACGCCACAAGCAGCATTTCCTCGTTTGTTTTCGTGGGCTTAAAGCCTAGCTTTGCTTTGATTTTGGAGGTGTCAAAGACGAAATTTGAGGCTATCATCTTGTATTGATACGGACCAAGCGGCGAAATGCCAAGCATAAAGCAGATTTTCATCCCCCATTCCATAAATGCCTTTGGCAAATGCACGATTTTGGAGCGTGAATTGCTAGCCTTTATGACATATTCATAGACTTCGTTAAAGGTTTTGACATTGTCCGCGCCTATGTTGAAAATGTCGCTTTCATCATACTCTATGCCCTTTATGCACGCTTGTGCCAAGTCTTTGGCGTAGATGAATTGATAGCGATTTTTGCCATCGCCCACCATCCACAGCTTGCGGTTTTCATCGATAAAGGCAAATAGAATGCCTAAAAGCCCCAGCCGTCCTTCGTCCATTATGGTAGGGCAACGCAAAATCACGCTTTTTACTTGCTTTGAATTTAGCAGTATTTTTTCGCCCTCTAATTTTGACTTGCCGTAAATTTCTATGGGATTTGGCGGCTCATTTTCACTTACCAAATCATCAAAATTCTTTGCCCACAGGCAGTTTGACGAGGTAAAAACTATATGTTCTACCCCAAATTTCTGCGCAAATTCAAGCACATTTTTTGTCCCCTCAACATTTGATTTCCAAAGCCTTGGCAAGTCCTTTTTCACGTGGGCTAAAAGCGCGGCAAGATGAAAAATCCCGTCAAATTTATATTGAGTGAATATCTCTTGCATTAAGGCGTTATCGTTTATATCGCCTTGATACGCCCTAAAATGCTCTGCTTTCGTGCCATCAGGTTCTAAATCAACCGACACCACAAAATGCCCCAAATCCAGCAAAACCTGCTTTAAAACAGAGCCGAAAAACCCTGCCCCACCTGTGATGAGATAGTATTTCATTTCCTCCACCTTTGCGTTTAAAAAATGCGTTTTTTCACTCATTTATTTTCCTTACTCTCGTGGTAACTTTCCTCTGTATTTACGCTCCACACGGCACTTTTATCGCTTTTGCCAAGTATGCAATTTGCCACCTCAAAGGCACTAAGCATTGAGTGGTCCATATTGTTGTAGCGGTGCATTCCGTTTCGTCCGCACACATAGAGATTTGAAAGGCTATCCAAAAATTCACGCACCACACCAAACTCGCTGTATGCGCCGCTGTATGAGGGGTATGCCTTTTTGATTCGCGCTATATGTGTGCCCAAAATATCCTCGCGCCTTATAAAGCCTAGTTTTTCAAGCTCTGCTACGCCAAATTCGCAAAATTCCTCATCGCTTTTGCTCCACAGCTCATCACCCTCAAAGCACATATACTCCATTCCCACAAAGCATTGTCCTTGCTTGGCTACCATAAATTCGCTCCAATTATGAAAAAATTGCAGCCTAGCCACGCGCACATAAGGCTCTTGTATGTAAATCCAATTATCCTTTAATTCCTGCTTTAAATTTATGCGTTTTAATAACACGCCCATAGTGATGAAATCGCGGTATTCAAGCCTTTTGGCGATATTTGCCACGCTTTTTGGGGCGTTTGACATTGCGAGAAATAAATCCTTTATCGGCATAGTGGATATGAAAATATCAGCAAAAATTTCACGCGTTACGCCGTTAAATTCCACGCTCGCAGAGTCGATTTTATCGCCGTTTAATTTTAAATGCGTGATTGTGGCATTTTTGTGAATTTTTCCGCCCATTTTTATAAGCTCATCCGCCACGCACTCCCACAGCTGCCCGGGTCCAAATTTTGGGTATAAAAATCGCTCGATTAGGCTCGTTTCGACATTTTTTTGCGAAAAATCCTTGGGCTTTGGCTTTAATGCGCTAATTATTGCCTTATAGATAGAAAGCCCTTTCACGCGCTGTGCGCCCCACTCAGGCGAAAGTTCGCTAGGCTTTATCCCCCAAACTTTGTAAGTGTAATCGCGGAAAAAGAGATTGTAGAGTTCGCGTCCAAAGCGATTTATGTAAAATTTTTCCAAACTATCGACATTTTTATATGGAAAAAGCACGGCACGCGCGTAGCTAAAAGCGATTTTCACGCAGCGGCAAAGCCCAAGATTTTTGATTAAATCAAAACTCAAAGTCAGCGGATAATTAAAAAGCCTTTTTAGAAAATAAATGCGGCTCAAACGATTGCGCACAAGTATGATTTTATCGGTGTTTTGCGGGTTTAAATGCTCATTTTGCACGGGCATAATGCTCTGCCAAAACTCCATCACGCGCTCGCTTTTGCTAAAAAAGCGGTGTCCGCCGATGTCCATTCTGTTGCCGTTGAAATTTATGGTTTGAGAAATGCCACCTATGGCACTACTTGCCTCAAAAATTTCTACTTCATAGCCCTTACCTTGCGCCAAAAGCTCAAAACCCGCACAAAGCCCCGCAGGTCCTGCGCCGATGATTAGCACTTTTTTAGGCATTTTTGCCCCCTTTTGTGAATTTGTTTTTTAAGGATTTTTCAAAATGCGTGCTTTTAAAGCTAAAAAATTTATGCCCAAAGAAATTCGCAAAAAAGCTAGTGCCGATGCCGCAGATATGCGCGGCGAATTTTTGCAGCTCAAAATGAAGCTGCGCGGCGTGAATTTGCAAAAGATAAAGCGCAAAATTTGCCACCACAAGCTGTGCCAAAAGCCCGCAGCAAGCCACGAGCGTGAATTTCACAAAGGCGACTTTTAGGCTTTTGTATTTATCCTTTGGAAAGATATATTTTGCGCTGATGAAAAAATTCACAAAATGTCCGCTGATATAGCTTAAAGCCACGCTTAGGCTAAAACCAAAAAATAGTTCATAAAAAAAGCGCGAGCTGATAATCACAAGCAAGCCCGCGAGTGCAGAGCCAAAATATCGCACAAGGGTGCTAGAAAATAGGGTTTTGATGGCGGTGTGTTTGGGGGTTTTGTTAGTTTTCATCGCAAATGCCCTTTTTTAAGGCAAAATGCTTGAAAGGCGATTTTGCGTGAATTTGCTTGAAATTTGTGCGGAATTTAAAGCCTTGCAAAACGCTTTGTGGCTTGCGTTTTGGGGTGTTTTGCAATCTGCCACTTTGCAAAATGCTTTGCAAATTTTGTGGCGTGAAATTTGTGCTTTGGGTAAGAAGTATTGCAAATTTGGCGTGCTTGGGATTTTGCGTGAATTTTGCGATTTTAGCGTTATATTTAAGAATTTGCGAAGTGAAATTTGAATTTTTGGTGTTTTGTGGGGTGCATTGTGCGAGAAATGTTGTGTTTTTGGTGTTTTGCAGAGTGCGCGAACTTCGCGGCTTACTCTCTCTCTCTCTCTCTCTCTCGTTTAGCGGCGGCTGTGCTTGCTTGGGTGTTTGCTAAATTTACGCCCTCGCTTGTGAAGCCTAGCAGCCGCAGCACTTCTTTGAAATTGTCTTTGTGTATCATAAACGCCCTTTTGGTGCCGAATTTTACTCAATCAACCTTGCTAAATGTCAAACGAAAACTTAAATTTTAACTTAAAATGCGTTAAATTTGCCTTAAATTTTTGCTTTAAAATCAACTAAAATTTGGCTTTAAAATGCTAAATTTAGCCCAAATTTGCTAAATTTCAGCAATCAAAACACCCGCACGCCCTTGATAAAATGCGCCCTAACCTCCCCAAAAAGCTCGTCTTTTGCGTAAAGGCTTTCGTTTTTGCGAGTTTTGGCAGACAAAATGGGAGCTTTTTTATCGTCCAAAGCACCGCGCGTAGCATTTTCGCTAGATAAATCGCCGTGTGCAGAATTTTCGCTAGAAAGTCTTGAATTTTCATCAAAAAGCACGAAGTTCGCCTCCCTGCCAAGCTCGATTTTGCCGGCGTTTAGCCCCAAAAATTCGGCTTGATTAAAGCTAGCAAATTCGCACACTTCCTGCCACGAAAAATCGCCGCCACGAACCAAAAACGAGTAGCAAAGGCTTATGTAATCGCCCAACGCATCGATTCCAAAGCCCGCATCATCGAATGCGACATCCTTGTGGGTTATGGACTTGGGGCTGTGTAGGGAGCTGAGAAACTTGATTTTACGCGCTTTGAGTGCCTTTTGCAGTGCCAAAGTGTCCTTTTTCGAGCGCAGCGGGGGCATTAGCTTTGCGAAAGTATTGAATTCAGCGCATTCCTCGTCCGTTTTGAGTAAGTGGTGAATGCTCGTTTGTATCAAATCGCCGCCATCAAGCAAGTCCAGCGAACGCCCAAGACTCAGGCACTCATAAAGCACGCGCGCGCCGTAAAACTGCGCCACTTGCTTGATTTTCGCCACTTCGCTAAACTCACTCACCGCGCTAATGCCCACAAGTCCTAGCTCGAAGCTAGTTTGCCCATCGTTCATCACGCCGTTATCGTCATACCCGCCATCATAGCAATGCACAAACACCGCTCTGTCCTTCATTTGCGCATACTGCATACATTGCCGAAGCACGCCAGCTCGCACTCCACTCTCACACTGCAACGCCAAAGCACCCTTATTTACGAGCGTGGAGAGGTTTTTAAGCTTGCCAGAGCCGTCCAGCACGCGCACGGCAGCGAAAATTTTCACTTTAAGGCTCTTTAAATGCTCCAAAAACAGCGCCAAACCTTCCTCATCAAAATCCATCGTGTCTTTAAGCACCACAGCGCAAACGCCGCTTTTTAGGCACTCTGCCTCTAACGCCCTTAAATTTTCTATGCTGAAATGCTCGTTTTTCAGGGTTACGCTTAAATCGATGAAAGCGGGCAAAAGCGTCAAACCCGCGGCGTCAAAGCACTCATTTTCAGCCTTTAAACCCTCGCCTATCTCGGCTATAAGCCCATCTCGCACCCTTATATCTTGGGGCTTGTCCCCATAAATCTTGGCGTTTTTTATCAGCATTTCGCCCCCCCCTTTTTTTTAGCATTTTTGCATTATAGCACAAAAATTTTTATAGCCCTTAAATGCCAAAAAATTTGCCATAAATTACCATTCATTAAGCATTTTCAAAAAGCCACAAAACGCCCATTTTGTAGGCATTTTGCAAGGGCAAAATTAAAATTTAAAATTCCAAAAACTCCCAAAAATTCACGCCCGAACACCCCCTTGACATTTCTCAAAGGAGCAAAAATGAAAACAAAATCTTTAAGCCAAATCGCTTTGGCTTTGGTAGTAGGTGGCAGTGCCGTGTTTTTCGCAGCTTGCGGTGCGGATGAAAGCAAGGCACCCAAAGCCTACAATTACGGCTGGTCTTCCATAGTGTTGGTGTCCCAAGATGATGACACCATCATCGAGGATGTTGTTGTGCGTGGGCGAGATGGCGAATGTGCCATATCGTTTGAGCCAGAACTTGGCGAAAAGGTCAATTATGGCGAAAGATTTTGGATAAACGGCATAGGTAAAAACGGCAAATGCGAACGCAAAAATGGTGCTTTGCAAATCGATATTAAGACGAATTTCGGCACCTACACCTACGAAAACAAAGACGATAAAACTACCTTGAAATAGGCGTTTGCAGGCGTTAAAGGCGAATTTTAAATTAGTCGAAAAGCTGTGAAATTTGGTGAAAATTGTGAATTTTTAAAAGAAAATTTGCAAAGCAAAATTGTAAATTTTTAAGGCTCTTTTTCAAGAAATGTTGATTTGTCATTGCGAGCCTGCGGCAGCAGGCGAAGAATCTATAAATTCAAGGAGTTTCCCCTCAAATTCGTGGATTCTTCCCCTTCGCTACGCTCAGGGTCAGAATGACAAATATGGGACTTTGTCTAAAATCAACATTTTTTTGAAAAAGAGCCATTAAAATTTTAAATTTACCACTAAATTTTCTCGCACACTAGCTCACAAAACCTCATCAAGTGCCGCTGTGCCAAGTTTTGACGAGCTTTCGTTAAAATTTTTAGGATTTTTTAACTCATCCTCGCACCAACGCAAAGTCCGCTCTATCCACGCTAAAAGCACGCTTGCGTCAAAGTTTGTGTTGATTTTATCGGCTTCTGCGCTTTTAACTTTCAAGGCATAGAGCTTTTTTATGTTTAGCTCAACTTCGCTAGGCACGAACCCGCCGCGTTTTGCGTAGTCTAAAAGCTCTAAAAAGTCCATCGGTGCGGGTTTTCGCTCGGAGTGAATATAGCAAAAAAAGAGCAGCGGGCGCAGGGCGTAGAAAAATTTTTTGAATTTTATCTCGGGCGGCACGAGATAGAGTCTGTGCTGGTTTCTAGCTATGTTAAAATAGTGATACAAGCTCGCTTTCGCGCTGAAATGCTCGAAGCAAAGGGCATTCACAGCCTCCCAGCCCGTGCCCTTGCGGTAAATTATGGGGCTTTTGAGCCACTCAAACACCACGACATTGCTTTTGTGCGCGAGCCGCAGGAACTTGCGCAGGTCCCAGCCGTTGATGTCAAACTCGTCCAAAATAGGCTCTTCTATGACATCTCGCCCCTCGTAAATGCTTAAATACCAAGCCTGCGGGCGTGCGTAGATAAAGCGAACATCGTAATCGCTGTCTATGGAGGCGAAATTCCACGCCCGAGAACCGCTCTCGCAGGCGTATAAAATCCGCACACCTTGCTCACGCTCGATTTTGTCGAGCCTTTCTTGGATGATTTTTTCGGCACTCATTTAGCTCCCCTGAATTCGGCATTTCGTGTAAATTTTTTGCCGCCAAGTGCTGTGGCAGTGGGCTTTGCGCCACATTTTCAGCGAGCGTTAATGGGAAAACGGATTTTCGCCTGACTTCGTTGTAGGGGGCGAAATTCAAAAAGGGCAGCGTGGGGCAAGCGCTCTCGCAGGCTTTACACTCGGTGCAGGTGCTTGTGTCGATGAGCGGCACGAAAAAGCCAAACTCGTCTTGCGTCATCGTGATGCTAGCGTGCGCACAGGCGTTAAAGCACGCCGCACAGCCGCAGCAATGCTCATCTCTTGGTAAAATCGGCAAGACTAATCCTCTCAAATACTTGATTTTGCATATCTATTTGTTTTTTATTTCATAATTTTCACTATATATTATTCTAAAATTTATTCGATTGTACTATCTTGCAGTCTGTCGTTAAGCTTTATTATGTTTTTATATGGCGAAGTTATAGGGCCAAAATCCTTTTTAAATTCTTCTTTTCCTACGGTATTGTTTATTATATTGCGATATTCTCTTTCCCATTCTTTTTCAGGAATATATCCTTTTCTTATACAAAAACATAGTCTATCCAAGGCATTGAGATAATTTTCTTTCATTGCGAGAAAATAGACTTCTTTATTTTTACTATCGGAATTTCCTAGATATTCCATTCCAGCCTTATTCATTTTGATACTTCTTTGGATTAGCTGTGTTTCTATTTCTAAAACGACTTTTAAAATATCCATTTTTTGATTTTGCATAGCTATATTTTGATTTTCGGCGATTTTTCTAAGTTGTTTCCAAACCACTGCAAGCCCTCCTATGCCAAATAAACCATAAACCCCACCATACCGCCTATTAATTCATCCACCACAATCCACACTAAAAGATTAGAAAAAATTAAAAAATAGACATTAAATAAGAAGCAGATGAGCGCAGAACTTCGTTTGAGCCTTATGCGTGAGGCTCTTTGTGCCGCTGCGCCGCTTGAAAAAAGCGAGAGTGATGAGGACAGCGTGCTGCTTTTTAGCGGTGAGGATATGAGCTTTGGAGTGCTTGCGGGTTACTTCGAGGAGTGCTGGTGGGGCGGTTTCGTGCTGCTTAAAAGCGACACGGATGCGCCCACAGCTGAATTTGCGCCGCGCGTGCAGGAGCATTTGCAAAAAAAGGGTGTGAATGTAGCTTTGAAAAGCGAGCATTACGCCTTTGTCGAGCTTTGCGAGTGCGAGGAATTTAGCGAGTTTTTGCCAAAAATGTCGCAAAAACTGCAAGAAAATTCCGACCTGCTTGGAAAACTCAACGATGCTTTGAGGGATTTTAAGGTTTAGTTGAGCGGAGTTTGGGCGGGTTTTAAGGATAAAGTCCCGCCCTTTATCCATCATTCTGAGTGTAGCGAGCATAAGTGAGCGAAGTCGTAGCGTAGCCATATTTTGAAAAGCTGTGGAATTTACTATTTTTGAAAAGCTTAAATTTAAAAAACCACCCACAATCATAAATTCAACCCTTTCTACGCCGCATTTTCTTGATTTTACGCAATTTCAAAACGCGCAAAAAGGACATTTTGCGCATAAAGTAAAGGCACGCCACAAGCGTGATGCCTCCGCCCACAAAGCCCACAAAGCCCACGCCCAAGTCCTCGCTCACTATGCCGCCCACGAGTGCGCCGCCGCCTATGCCGACATTGTAGATGCCCGAATATATCGACATCGCCACCGCGCTAGCACTTGGGGCTAAATTTATGGTTTGGGATTGAAAGCTGACATTAAAGCAGGCTATGGCAAAGCCCCAAAATACGACTACGGCGATGATTAGCGGCAGCCAAAACGCGCTAAAATAGAGCACTAAAAGGCTAGCAGCCACTCCAAAGAGGCTTAAATTCACAAAAAACAAGTGATGATTGTCATAGTAGCGCGAAAACGCCACGCTTGCGGCTATGCCACTGCACCCAAATAGCACTAAAATCGCGGTTATCACGCCCTCACTCACGCCATTTTGCGCTAAAAAGGGCTCTATGTAGCTGTATGCGGTGAATTGCCCCGTGATGAAAAGGGCGGTTAGAAGGTAAATTTTGCGCAGTTTTTTGTTCGCCAAAAGCGTGGGCAGGCTCTTAAAGCGCACGCTTTGTGCATTTGGCATAGTGGGCAAAACCCGCCACAGCAGCACTCCGATGAGCCCGGCGATAATGCCTATGCAAGCAAAGGTGCTTCGCCAGTGCAAATATAGCCCTATCACCCGTCCCAGAGGCAGCCCGGCGATGAGAGCCAGCGAGCTGCCCGTAACGATGATGCTCAAAGCCAGCGAACGCTTGCCGCGTGGGGCTGCGCGCACTGCCATAGGCGAGACTATGCTCCAAAACAGCGCGTGCGAGAGCGCCACGCCTATGCGCGATGCCATCAGCGTGTAAAAGCTCACGGCGAGGGCTGAGGCTATGTGGCTGAGGGTGAAAAGCGCGATGACGCCTAGCATTAGGCGTTTGAGCTCGGTTTGGCTGAAAAAAAGCATTAGCGGCAGGCTTGCAAGTGCCACAACCCACGCGTAGATGGTAATTAGCAGCCCCGCGCCCCCCTCGCTCATCGCAAAATCACCCGCGATGGCACTTAAAAGCCCGATGGGGACGAATTCGCTTGTGTTAAAGACGAAAACCCCACACGCCAGCGAGATGACGGGCAGCCACGAGAGAAAACGGGCTACGAAACGCTTTTTTGGGGTGATTTTTATGGAATTTGTGGAATTTTGCTTGGGGGTTTGCTGTGAAATTTTGGGGGTTTGGGGATTTTTTGGATTTTGTGAATTTTTTGGGAAAATTTTGGGAAATTTTGTGGAAATTTGCCCATTTCGCCCTTGCTTTGCTGCCATAAATTTAACCTTTGAGTGAATTTTTAAAACAATAAAACAAAACGGCGATTTTAGCAAATTTTGTTTTAAAATTTGTTAAATGCTTTTGGGGTAAATTTTGTTTGAAATTTTTTTACCAAATTTGTTTTTGTTTGCAATGACAGAGCTTGACAATTTTCACGCTACTTGTAAAAATTTTTTACAAAAAATCAAATAATTCACAAAACTACCTTAAATTCCCTAAAAATCCACGCCATACAAATAAATTCAAAACGAAATGGTATAGCGGATGCTAATTTGGTGGGGCTGGCTAGCTTTCCAACCTTTTATGCTGTATGTGTTATTATACTCTTTGGACTGCGATAGAAAGCCAAAGTATCCATAAAGTTCAAAGTCATGCCTTCGCGCGAACACAAAACGCAAGCCCATTTACGCCTAAATCCAAGCTAGCGTTGTCTCCTTCTGTATAATATGTTGTGCCGTAGTGTTGTTTTGTCCAGCCCATCCAGCCATCCACAAACACGCATAATTCGGCATTTTCGCCCTTTACAATGCTAAAAAACACATCAACATTTAAGGTGTAGTATTAAAGGTAAAATGAGTCGTAGCGCAGTCCCAGCCACTCGCCGAGTGCGTGCGTGTAGCCAAAGATCAAATTAAAAAAATACAAATGGCGGTAAAATTCAACTTCATTTTCCAAATAGTATCCGCCGTAATAGTCGTATCTGGTGTATTCGTTTTTGTCGCGACAATTTCAGCTATGTGAAAGATGCCACCAAAGAAAAAGCCATCCTTTTCAGCCCTTGCATTTTGCACCACAAAAACCGCTATGAACGCGACTAGAATGAGCTTTTTCGTTTTTAGTGAATTTTTAAACAAAAACGGAAAAACTCGCGAGTTTTTAAAGAAAAATTTAAAAACGCTCGCTAAACGAGAGAGAATAACTCTTGCATTGTATGTTCATATCGACTGGTTCCTACCACTTTCACATTGTGCGTTGCTTTGCCACAAACTACCCTACACTTTGCGCTTGTGTGATACCTGCTAGAATTGCTTTCAAGTTTTATCCTTTTGATTTTCTTTAATTAAGGATTTTTAACTATAAAATTCTTTGGTTAGTGTTTGAAAAAATTTTTAAAAAATAATAATGTTTTTGTCAAATTTTAGTGCTTTTTAAAAAGTCAATAGAAAATTAAAGCCTAAAAAAGTGCTTGTTTTTTGGGCTGATGATATTTTCATTAAGTCCCACAAAATCGCCGCGCTCGTAAAGCTCGCAGGCTGCGCGGGCTATCATTAGGGCATTATCGGCGCAAAACTCTAACGGGGCTACCATAAATTCGCACTCCCAAGCTGCGCAAAGTTTTTCAAGCTCGCCTCGAAGTTTTAAATTCGCACTAGCCCCGCCCACCACGCCAAAAGCCTTGAATTTGTGGCGTTCAAAGGCGATTTTGCATTTGTCGAGCAAATGCGCCACAGCAGCGTTTTCAAAGGCGTAGGCGATTTCGCTTTTTTGTGCCTCATCAAGCTGTGAATGCTTGGAGATTTCCACTCTTACCGCATTTTTAAGCCCCGAAAAGCTGAAATTTAGCTCTTTATTTTTTCGCAGCGGCACGGGAAATTTTAGGCTTTTTTGCGTGGCAATTTGCGCCAAAGCCTGCACCGCCGCGCCTCCGGGATAGCCAAGCCCTAGCATTTTAGCCACCTTGTCAAAACTTTCGCCGAAGGCATCGTCATTTGTGCTAGCAAGCAGCTGCAAAAACCCCGCCCCATCGACATTTACAAGCATAGTGTGCCCACCGCTGACAAGCAGCACGCCCATATTTGCGCGCGCGGGGCTATTTAAAAACAGCGAGTAAATGTGCCCCACGAGGTGATTGACGGCAATTAGCGGCACGCGCAGGCTAGCACTCAGCACCTTTGCCATCGTTACGCCGCCAAGCAAACTAACGTTCAAACCCGGCTCGTTCGTAACCGCAACTGCGCAAAGCTCGTTAAAATAGTCCTTGCACCGCTCTAAAAGTCGCGGCAGTGCCGTGGTGTGAAGCCTTGCGGCAAGTTCAGGCACCACGCCGCCAAATTCGGCGTGCTCGGCGTCTTGGGAGATTTTTTGATGAAAAAGGCACTTGAAATCGCGCCTGTCGATGAGTGCCACGCTGCTGTCATCGCAGGAACTTTCTATGGCTAAAATTAGGGTTTTCATTGAATTTTCTTTCATAACTTTGGCGAATTTTTGCGGAATTTAGCCTAAAAATTTACAAAAATTCAAATTTTTTCTCAAATTTTACAAAATTTTGGGACAAATTTTTGCAAATTTCAAAGTAAATTTACGACAAAATCAAAGCTCCAAATTCGCTCAACGCCGTTGCCCACGCGCGAAACTCGAAATTAAAATTTCGTTCGCGCGGGTCAAAGCGTTTCG
>CAVJSG010000040.1:0-12636 GCA_963651895.1 Campylobacteraceae bacterium | reverse complement strand
AATAATGCTAAATTTCAAAAAGCAAAAATGATAAAAAAAAACGATAATGACAAAAGTAAAATGATAAAAGCAAAATCATAAATGGAGAAAAAAGTGGGGTTTAAAAAGGGCTTGGCGGTGCTGTTTTTGGGGCTTTGTGCGCTCTTTGCGGATGATAGCGTGCAAAAGCTCGCAAAGGCTAAAAATGGGCTAAATTTAGAAAAATTTGCCACAAATACCCAAAACAGCGGCGTAAATTTGCAAAATATAGGCACAAATTTAGAAAATAGCATTTTTAACGAAAATCAAAGCCTAGTAAAAGCCCAAAATAGCGGCGAAATTTTTAACCAAAATTTAGCAAATGCCCAAATTAACAATTCAAATTCTAACCAAACCCAAACAAACGCCGAAATAAACAACCAAATTTTCAACCAAACCCTAGCAAATTCCCAAATAAACAATAAAAAATTTAACCCAAACCAAATAAATTCCCAAAATAACGCTAAATTTAGCACTCAAACCCAAGAAATTTCCCAAAATATAGCCGAAAATTCAGCCCAAATTCAAGTAACTCCCCTAAAAATCGCCCAAGCAAGTAGCGAAATTTCCGCTAAAAGCCAAGAAAACGCCATTCAAAATGACGAATTTAGCGATGAGTTCGATGATTTCGAGGCTGAGTTTGATAGCTTTAAGGTAAATGACCCGCTTTTGGGCTATAATAAAATGATGACGAGCTTTAATGTCGGTTTTTACAGCTATGTGGCGCGTCCTGTGGCTTTGGGCTATGATTTCATCGTGCCTGATTTTTTGCAAAGTGCCGTGAAAAACCTTTTTACCTATGTTTCGATGCCCATTCGTTTTTTGGGAAATGTCTTGCAGCTTAAATTCAAAGAGGCGGGCACGGAGCTTAAACGCTTTGGTATCAACACGGTGTTTGGATTTTTCGGGCTTATAGACGCGGCGAGTAAGGCAGGAGTGCCTATTCACCACGCGGATTTTGGTTTGGTGCTCGCACACTGGGGCGTGGGCAGCGGTTTTCACTTCGTGCTGCCCTTTTTGGGACCCTCGAATTTGCGCGACACTTTGAGCATTCCTGTGAATTGGTATGCGAACCCTTTAAGCTACATAGACGCGGGCGCGGCAGTGGATTTTGGCGGCATTTTTAGCCTAAATTGGTTAAGTGTCGGTTTGCGTGGCTTTGATATAATGAACGAATTGTCGTTAAACACGGGCGGGCTGGATGAAATTTACTTCAACACGCCAAATCTCTACCCCTTTTTGCGCGATGCGTATGAAAAAAGGCGGATGGAGCTGAGTAAATGAAAGGATGGACGATGAGAGGAATTTTCGCACTATTTTGCGTGCTGGGCGCGCTGAATTTGGGGGCTTTGAGCCTAAAAGAAATGCCAAGCGTTATGCAGGCAAACATTGACAAAAGCCGCGAGCTGCTAAAAGCCCACGGCACTGAGCGTGCGGCACTGGAAATCATAGAGATTTTCGACCCCATTTTTGACTATGAGTTGATGGCTAGGCTAAGCCTCTCCAAACGCTACAAAACGCTCACCCGCGCGCAAAGGGCTGAGTTTAGCAAAGCCTTTGAGGAACAGCTGAAATTTAGCTTCACAAGCAAACTTGGGCTTTACAAGGACCAAGAAATCAAAATCACAACCACAGAGAAGTCCAAAGAACGCGTGTTTTTGCACTCGCAAATGCCACTAAATGGCGAGCAGCGCGAGATAGTCTTTAAATTCTACGACAAAAAGGGCGACTGGCTCATTTACGATGTCGATATTTTGGGCATTAGCATAATACAAACCTACCGCTCGCAGTTTGCGGATTTGCTTGACACAGCGGACTTTGAGGCACTGCTTGACGCGCTAAAAGCCACTAAATTTGAAAAGAAATAATGCTAGTAAGATTTTATAAAAGCCTTATAAAGCACGGCAAAATCGTCTTTTTAGCCACATTTTGCGCCTGTGCGTTTTTTAGCTTTTTTGCGCTGAATTTAGGCGTGGATGCGAGCGCGGACAGCCTGCTTTTGGAGAACGACAAGGATTTGGAGTTTTTTCGCGAGGTTAGCAAGGACTATAAAAGCGATGATTTTTTAATGCTTGCCATAGAACCAAAGGACGCAAACCCCTTTTCTAGCGAGACTTTAAGCATTTTAAAGGCTTTAAAAGCCGACATAGAGGGCGTTGAGGGCGTGCGTGGCATTTTAAGCATAATAAACGCGCCCTTGCTAAAAAGTAGCGAAAACGGCGATTTAAAGGACTTGCTGGCTCACATTCCAAGCCTTACAAGCGAGGGCATAAACCTAGAAAAAGCAAAGGCTGAAATCCTCAAAAACCCATTTTATAGGGACAATATCATAGCCCAAAGCGGCAAAAGCACCGCCTTTGTGATATATTTAAGCACGGATTATTATTATTTAAATTTGCTAAATGACAAGGCAAACGCCCTAAATTTAGAGCAAAAAGCGCAAATTCAGGGCAAAATTGAGGCTTATCAAGAGCAGCTAAAAAACGAAAACAAAGCCCGCCTAGAAGCCATTAGAGCCGTCATTGAACGCTACAAGCCCCAAGTGAGCGGGCTTTACCTAGGCGGCGTGTCGATGATAGCCGATGATATGATAAGCTACATAAAGGCTGATTTAGCGGTGTATGGAGCGAGTTTGACTCTGCTTTTAAGCCTTGTGCTGTGGGTGTTTTTTCGCAAAATTTCGCTTGTGCTTTTTACCATTTTCGTCTGCGTGGCTTCGCTAGGCGCGGCGAGTGGAATTTTCGCACTTTTGGGCTTTAAAATCACGGTGATTTCCTCAAACTACCTAGCCCTGATGCTCATCATTACGATTTCGTTGATAATCCATTTACTAACCCCCTTCATAAATTTATGCAAAAAATATCCCCGCGCGAGCATTGAGCACAAGGTGCTTAACACGCTTTTAGCAAAGTCTCGCCCTAGTTTTTACGCCATTTTAACAACCGCCATAGGCTTTTTGAGTCTGATTTTAAGCCAAATCGAGCCTGTCATAAAGCTTGGTATAATGATGAGCGTGGGCATCAGCG
This sequence comes from Campylobacteraceae bacterium, assembly GCA_963651895.1. GTDB lineage: Bacteria > Campylobacterota > Campylobacteria > Campylobacterales > Campylobacteraceae > Campylobacter_D. The sequence continues at coordinate 9,592 of CAVJSG010000040.1, read as the reverse complement.
TGAGTTTGGCGCTTAGTTTTTTGTTTTTCGCAAGCCTTATGCCGCTTTTAAGGGGCGTTAAATTCAAAAACGAGGGCGGTTTTAAGATAAATTTGCTAAATTTTTGCGCGAAATTCAGCCTAAGGCGCAAAAAACTCATTTTCGCCGTAAGTGCGCTGTGCGTGCTTGTGTCGCTGTTTGGCATAGCGAAATTGCGCGTGGAAAATTCGTTCGTAAATTATTTTAAGGACAGCTCGCCCATAAAACAGGGCTTACTCGTTATAGACAGGGACTTTGGCGGGACTTTGCCCCTTGAAGTCGTGGTGAGCTTTAATGGCAAAAAAGGCGAAAATTTAGGCAAAAACGGCGTTAAAAAGGCTGAATTTGGCGAATTTGACGCGGAAAATTCAAACAAAAATGGAGAATTTAATGCCCAAAATTCAAATAAATTTGGCGAAAATGATTTAAACAAAAGTAGCGATTTTAACGCAAATGAAAGCACCGCAAACGCCGAGTTAGAGAGTTTTGAAAGCGAATTTCAGGCTCTAAGCGAAAACAAAATTTACTGGTTTAACTCCCAAAAAACAAGAATCGCAAAAACCATCCACGAACACCTCGCAAACAACGACTACATAGGCTCTGTGCTGAGTTTAAACAGCCTTTTGGAACTTGGCAAGGATTTACTCGGCGGGCAGGATTTGGACGATTTTACCCTAGCGTTTTTGAGCGAAAATTTGCCCGAAAGCTTCAAGCAAAGCCTGCTAGATGCCTATGTGAATGTCGAAAAAAACCAGCTGCGTTTTGTGATGCGCATCAAGGATTCTGACCCAAATTTAAAACGCGATGAGTTTATAAGGCAGCTAAAAAGCGACATTGACGGGCTTTTAGCGGGCGAAAACGCGGCGGCGCAACTTACCGGGCTAATGCTACTTTATAATAATATGCTTCAAAGCCTGTTCGCATCGCAGTTTAACACGCTTGCGTTCGTTGTCGGCGTGATTTTCGTGCTGTTCGTTTTCGTCTTTAAAAGCATCCGTTACGCGCTCGTGGGCATACTCGCAAATGTCGTGCCACTGAGCCTTGTCTTTGCGCTGATGGGCTTCGCACGCCTACCACTAGACCTTATGAGCATCACAATCGCCGCCATCTGCATAGGCATAGGCGTTGATGACAGCATCCACTACATTTACAACTTCAAAAAAGAGCTCGCAGTCCGCAAAAGCACCGCCCGCGCCATAGAAAATTCGCATTTTTACATAGGACAAGCCTTTTTCCAAAGCAAAATCGCCATCATCTTGGGCTTTTGCACGATGATAAGCAGCAATTTTATGCCCACCATTTACTTCGGCTTGCTGACCGTGCTCGTGATGGTGCTGCTACTCATAGGCTCTTTGCTGCTTTTGCCAAGCCTGCTAGCCCTAAAATCCACCTTTGAGATAGGTCGCAATTAGCGTAAATGCCACAAACACGGCAACCGCAACGGCTAGATACTGCAAAAAAATTTTCATTTTATGCCTTTTTGTTGAATTTTTGTAACTATTTTTTAGAAAATACTGAAATTTGGTTTATTATCCGTCATTGCGAGCGAGCGCAACTGCGCGAAGCGTGGCAATCCATACTTTACCTACTATTAGCCTTTGCCATTTTTTAAAGGCGTGAATTTAAAAAGCCTTTCTAAAAATAGTAAATTCCACAGCTTTTTGGGGTATGGATTGCCACGCGGTTTTTTCAAAACCGCTCGCAATGACACTTTTTCCCAAATTTCAACACTTCCAAAAACAACATTTTAATAAATTTTCTCCAAATTTAAAAGCGAATTGTTATTAAAAAATGCCCCTTTGCAAAATTTTCAATATAATTTTCGCCAAATTCAAAGCCTTGTAGCGGTGCGAAATGCTAGCTTTCACGCTGTCATCAAGCTCGCCAAGGGTCTTTTCAAAGCCCTGCGGCACGAAAAGTGCGTCATAGCCAAAGCCATTTTCGCCCCTCTCCGCCGCCAAAGCCGTGCCGTGCATATATCCGTGCGCGGTGAAGTCGCCAAAACGCGAGCTTATCGCAATGCAAGCCGTGTAAAACGCTGCACTTTGCCCTAAATTTCGCGCTTTTAGCTCATTGATGAGCTTTGCGCGGTTTGCCTTGTCGCTGCCCTCATTAGAAAATCTAGCCGAATGTATGCCCGGAACCCCATTTAAAGCCGCCACGCTTATGCCACTATCGTCTGAAAGTGCTACAAATTCACGCTTTTGAGCCTCACTTAAAGCCGCAAACACCGCTCTGCTTTTGATTAAAGCATTTTCCTTAAAGCTAGTGCCGTTTTCTTGGGCTTCAAAGGACTTTAAAACCTCGCCAAAGGCGTAAATTTCATATCCTTTTAATATGCCTTTGATTTCAGCTACCTTGTGAGCATTGTTTGTGGCTAGGATGATTTTCATTTTTTTCCTAAATTTTTCTAAATTTCATAAATTTTCAAGGTGAATTTTGCCGTGAATTTTGACAAAATCAGTGAATTTTATAAATTTTTTGTAAATTTTAAGAAAAATTCACAAAAATCCGTAAATTTTAGCGATTTTCAGCCAAAAATTCACTAGAAATTTGTGCTATAATTTCGCCAAATTTCACAAAAAAAGGACGCCAAATGCTGATAAATGCGGTGATAGAAAAGGACGAGCACGGCTACTTCGCCTTTGTGCCCGAGTTTAAGGGCTGCGTGAGCGAGGGGGCGAGCTTTGAGGAAGCGCGCGCGAACATAAAAGAGGCTGCACAGCTTTATTTGCAAACCCTGCAAGAAAGCGAGCTGGCAAACATAGCCGCCAAAAACGCCATCATAACGCCCATCGAGGTGGCTTTTGAGCGATAAACTGCCGCGCCTGACGGCGAAAGAGGCTGAAAATTTGCTTTTTGATAACGGCTTTGAGTTTGAGAGGCAAAGGGGCAGCCATAAAATTTACAAAAAAGGCTCGCAAAGAATGGTTTTACCGCACCACAGCGGCAAAATTTTGCACCCAAAAATCATCAAGGAATTGTTTGAAATTTTGGGCGATAGCGAGTGAAAAGAAATCAATTTTATAAGGAAAAGCCGTGAGAAAATTTTTACACACCAAAAGCCTTTCAAACGCCCTACTATCAGCCCTTTTCGCCATTTTTTTGGCGTTTTCGTTAAGCGGCTGCGGAAATGGCGAGGGCGACTATGATTTCAGCCTAAATTCAGAGCGCGGAAAAGTGGGCTTAAAGGACTTCGCGGGCAAAAAAATCGTGTATTTTGGCTACACACTCTGCCCTGATGTCTGCCCCGCCACACTTTCGCTGCTTGGTGCTGAGCTAAAAGCCCTTGAAAGCGAGGCACAGCTGCTTTTCATCTCGCTTGACCCGCTGCGGGATGGGGATTTGAGCGCCACAAACGAATGGCTACGCTACTTCTACCCCCACGCCACCGCACTCATCGCCACTGATGAGCGCGAACTCGCCGCAGTCGCGCAGAAATTCGGCGTGATTTTTGAAAAAGTGGCGATGCCAGACTCGGCGATGCGCTATTCTGTCGCGCACAGCAACGAGGTGTTTTTGTTTGACGAGGGCGGCGAGCTTGTCGGCGTCATCAACGATTTTAGCCAAAACAGCCTACATAGCGCATTAGCGGAGTTTTTGGGCAAATAAAAATGCCTAAATTTCAACGCCTTTGGGCAAAAAGTCAAGCCAAAAAACAAATTTGAAAAAACTTTAAGAAAATTTACAAATTTATAGATGAAAGCAAAATTTCCATAAATTCCGCCCATAAAAAAAGGCTAGGGCAAAGAACCCTAGCCTCGTCAAAGCTACGCTAAAAAGAAAAACTATTTTTTCTTCTTAGTGAGTTTGCCTGTGGAGACTGCGTCTTTGAGGTTTTTGCCAACTTTGAATTTGGCAACCTTAGTCGCAGGCACTTGGATAGTTTTACCAGTGCTTGGAACCCTAGCTGTCCTAGCTGCGCGCTTGGCAACTGAGAAGGTTCCGAAGCCGATAAAGCTGATGCTATCACCCTTTGAGAGAATGTCGGTGATAGTAGCCACTACTGCATCGGTAGCTGCGGTAGCGTCTTTCTTGGTAAGCCCTGAGTTTTGGGCAACTTTTGAGATAAAATCTGCTTTAGTCATAACGACTCCTTCTGTTTGAAATAAAACGCGCTAATTGTAGCCACTTTATTTTACAAAGTCAAGGGTTTTTCGCACTTTTTTGCAAATTTTTTGAAAATTCGCCGAATTTTTGGGCGATTTGCGAAAAAATTTACGCCCTCTACGCTCGTTGCAGCGGGTTTTTGCGCGCAAAGTAAGCATTTGCGAAATTTCCTAGCATTTTTTCTCTTTGTTTTACAAAATTTTGCTATGATTTGCGCTCGTTTTTGGGTAAAAACGCCCAAAAATGCGAGAATTTTTCAAAGATAGGGAGCAAAAATGCTAGAAAAACAAGGCGCGACAAGCGTTTGTATCAAGGATATGGGCGAGCCAAAGCTCAAAACCATCGCTATGCCAAGCAACACAAACCCCGCTGGCAACATATTTGGCGGCTGGATAATGTCGCAAATCGACCTCGCAGGCAGCATCGCCTCGCGCGAACTCGCGCCTGAGCGCACCGTGACGGTGGCGATGGATAAAGTGGTGTTCAAACAGCCCGTTTTCGTGGGCGATGTCGTGTGCTGCTACGCGAAGGTTACGGGCGTGGGTAACACCTCGATAGAAGTGCGTGTGGAGGTCATCGCCGAGCGCACAAACAGCGATGGGTTTATGATTTGCGTGCCCGTAACGGCGGCGAATTTGACCTTTGTCAGCGTTACAAAGGACGGCAAGAAAAAGCCCATAGACGCGGAGTTAAAGAAGGCTCACGGGTTTTAGTTTTTTTATGTTGTGTGTGAAATTTGTGAATTTTTGCCTAGAAATTTATGAAATTCTTTAAATTTTAAAGATTTTTGAAATTAAATTTACTTTTGGCTGGTGTCTAGCAGACTTAGCTTGCGGCGATAAATCGATTTCTCATCTACAAACCACAGCCCGAGCAAGCGACTTTTGTTTTGGCATTTCTAGTGTAGAAATGAATTTTTTAAACAAATTCTATGAATTTTAGCATTAAATTCACGCCAAATGCTTTAATTTTAGCACTTTTTGTGAATTTTAGCTTAAAATTCACGGAATTTAAGATTTTTGTTAGGATTGCAAAGCTAAAATTTAAAATCTTGCAAAAATTTTAAAAATAAAATTTGCAAATTTTGTTTGTAAGATGAAATTCTAAAAAAGGACACCAAAATGTTTAAAAAAATAAAATTCAGCGATGGGCGTAGGGAGTTTTACATAGGCAAAAAGAAAATTTTTGAGTATGTTAAGACGAGCGAATTTGCAAAATTTATCACCCAAAAATTCGCCGCAAACGCAAACGCCTCAACAAGCGACATCATCAACGCCGTCAAAACCCAGCTTGCTGACAGCACCCAAAGCCAAGCCCTAGTAGCCAAGCTTTGCGGGGGGGGGGGGGGCCGTTCTACGACTTTTTATTCCTGCTAAATCGCGCCTATGTCGCACCCAAATACCACAAAATCTTTTATGATTTTTACCTGCGAAAAGAGCGTGGCGAGCGGCTCGTCTTTGTCGATGGGGGCTGCCACAACGGCGTGTTTGCCGACATCGCGCTGGCTTGCGGGGGCTTGTGCCACGCCTTTGAGCCAAACGCCTATCTGTGCGCCTTTTTGCGAAACCTTTACAAAAACAACGCCGATTTTATCTTGCACGAGGCGGCGATTTCCACGCAAGATGGCGAGACGATTTTTTACGATGCTAACAACGACATTGTGGGGCAAGGCGGGAGCGTTATAGAATGCGCTAATGGCGAGCTACTGGGCAAGCAAGCGGTGGGCTACAAGGTGCGGCTTATAAACTTTTGCAAATTTGTAAAATCGCTCGCAACGCAGCACGGCAGGATAAATTTCGCCAAAATCGACATCGAGGGCGCGGAATTTGAGGTGCTGGATGCGTTATTAGAGCAAAATTTGCACGAAAATATCGAGTATTTGATGGTTGAAACCCACGAACGCTTTTTCGCCAACCCTGCCGCAAAACTCGCCGCTTTGAAAAACAAAATCGCCGAGAAAAATGCGAAAAATGTGTATTTGGACTGGGTGTGAATTTGTCGCTAAATTTGCCAAAAAATTTTCCACCTTTGCCCAAAATAAAGGCGATTTTGATATAATAGCCTAAATTTAAGGTCAAATTTTGCTTAACTTTACCAAAAACGCAAATTTTAAGCAAAGCTTTGGCAAATTTTTAGGAGAAAATTTGAAAAATCAACCCCAAAAAATCCACTTCATCGGCATCGGCGGCATAGGCATTTCGGCACTCGCGCGCTTTTTGAAAGAAAAGGGCTACGAAATCAGTGGCAGCGATTTGAAGGCGAGCAAAATCACGCGCGAGCTTGAAAATGAGGGCATTTTGGTGCAAATCCCCCACGCCGCGCAAAATGTGGAGGGCAAGGACTTGGTGATTTACTCAGCCGCGATAAAGCCCCAAAATGTCGAGTTTCGCCGCGCCCAAGAGCTTGGCACGCCTACGCTTTCGCGCAAAGAGGCACTGCCCCTCATCTTGCAAGGCAAGCAGGTGTTCGCGGTGGCTGGTGCTCACGGCAAAAGCACGACAGCTAGCATTCTCGCAAGCCTCATCAACGATGCGAGCGTGATTATCGGGGCGATTTTGAAGGAATTTGGCTCAAATATGATTTACAAGGAAAGCAAGCGGCTCATCTTCGAGGCGGACGAGTCTGACAGCTCTTTTTTGAACGCAAACCCCCATCTAGCCATAGTTACGAACGCGGAGGCTGAGCATTTGGACTTTTATAAAAACGATGTAAGCGTGCTGCACGGGGCTTATGAGCAGTTTTTAGCGCAGGCAAAAATTCGCATCATAAACGCTGAGGATGAGTTCTTGCAGGGCTTGCAGCTTGACGCGCTGCGCCTTTATCCAAGCCGCGACATAAAAAATTTCAAGGTTAGCGTGAAAGATTACAAGCCGCTGACTAGCTTTGAGCTGCGAGATTTAGGGGCTTTCAGCGTGTTTGGGATGGGTTATCACTTGGCTGTGGATGCTTCGCTGGCGATTTTAGCGGCGTTGCAGCTTAAAAACGCCGATGAGATAAGGGTTCGGCTCGAAAACTACCGCGGCATAAAAAAGCGATTTGACATTTTGGTGGCGGATAAAAAGCACGCCATCATCGATGATTACGGGCATCACCCCACTGAAATCGAGGCGACTTTGCGCGCGGCGAGCGACTACGCAAGGCTTGCGGGCTACTCTAAAATCACAGCCATTTTCGAGCCGCACCGCTACACAAGGCTTGTGGCGAATTTAGAGCATTTCAAGCGTGCATTTGCAGGCGTTAGCGAGCTTGTCATCTTGCCTGTGTATGCTGCGGGCGAGGATGTCATAGAGATAGACTTACCAAAGCACTTTAAAAAGGCACTTTTCGTGCGAGACATTAAGCGAATCGGCGATGTGCTAGTGGATGATGAGGGGCGAGTTTATGATGAGGGCTTAATAATAGGCTTTGGCGCAGGGGATATAAGTGAGAAACTTAGGGGCGGGAAGTGAGAAACATTAAGCTAAATGGGGTATAATTTTAACGATAAAAACAAACAAAATTTAGGAAATTAAAATGCTAAACAAAATCGAGCTAAAAACTCTGCAAGACATAGAAAACAAATACTATATGCAGCCTATGTTAAGTGCCATAAATGTGGATTTAAAGGCTGGAAAAATTACGCTCAAAGAGTTATTTAATCATCTTTATGAGTATCTTACAAACTCACAAAAAAGCGTTGAAAAGTTGCTTGCCACAAGGCTCAATAGTGGCGAGATAAGGGATGTTAATCAAGCTCGTAAAAGCATTGCTGGAAGTGCGTTTTCTAGTCTTATCGTGTGGGTGTTTTTGAAAAATAAAGAGCAAAAAAATATCGCCAAAAACATTTTTATAACCTCTAAAATCTCACAAATTCCGCATTATAAAGATTTGTTTTTTATTCAAGTGGGCGAGGAATCTCAAAAGCCGGATGTGGATTTGGTAATTTATAGTTTAAATTCTAAAAACGAACTAAAAAATTGTTTGATTTTATCCTTAAAAACTTCCCTGCGTGAAAGGGCTGGGCAGACTTATAAATGGAAACTTTTGATGGAAATTGCTAGTGCTGATTCTAGCATTAAAGAAAAATACGACATTTCTTATAATCCGCCCTTTTTGCCACTCGTATGTTTTGCGACTGTAAATTTTTACAATGAAATAAATAGCCCACAACATAGAGGAATGTTTAAATTTTTTGATTGCGCTTTTATTGGCAAAGACATTAAAACAGGCGATTTTATAAAGCCTTTGAGCTATCTTTTAGACTATATAAGCGAGAAATTATGAGCTTTTCAAATACAAATAAAAACGCACAAAATAAATACGATTTTTTAGGACAAAGCTATGCTTCAATGTATCCAAATTTACACAAATATCCAGCCACAATGTTGCCACAAATCGGCATAGAACTTTTAAGGGATTTTAGAGCAAAAAAGAGCAATTTGCTTGACCCATATTGTGGCAGTGGAAGTAGCTTTATAAGTGGGCTAGAATACGGCATTAAGGACTTTGTGGGCTTTGATTTAAATCCTTTGGCTATTATGATTTCAAAAGCTAGACTTACTTTTATAGATGAAAATTTGTTATTAAAATGTAAAGAAAATTTGCTTAAAAATATCGCAAATTTTAACGAGAATTTGGGTTTTGCAAAGCTAGATTTTACCCCACTTTCAAATATCACAAACCTTGATTTTTGGTTACCAAAACAGGCGCAAATTTATTTATTAAACATTTTCGCTCAAATCAAAAAAATGCAAAATGAAGTCGTCCAAAATCTATTTTTGCTAGCTTTCAGCGAGACATTAAAAGACGCTAGCTACGCAAGAAACAACGAATTTAAGCTATTTAGAATGCAAAATTACGCTACACACAATCCAAATGTGAATGAAATTTTTGCATTAAAATTAGAAACGATTGTGCAAAATTATGTGAATTTTTATCAGCCAAAGCTAAAAAATATCAGCTTTTCGCTATATAGTAGCGTGTTTAAAAATATAGGGCGTAGTTTTGATACCATCCTTACAAGCCCACCTTATGGGGATTCTAAGACTACTGTGGCTTATGGGCAGTTTTCTACCTTTATCAACGAATGGCTTGGCTTTAAGGGTGCAAGAAAGCTAGATAGCACTCTTTTGGGTGGCAAAAAATCCGCAAATTTTTACGAAAAAGGCTGTATGAAAGAAATAATTAGTGAGATTACTAAAATCGATAAAAAGCGTGCATTAGAGATTTCTAGCTTTTATTTTGATTTAGAAACTAGCATCAAAAAAATCGCCACTTGCGTGAGTGAAAATGGTAAAATTTTCTTTGTTATAGGCAACCGCAGGGTAAAAAATATCACTCTGCCAACGGATAAATTTATCGCTGAAATTTTTATCAAAAATGGCTTTAAGCACCTTACAACATTAAGTCGTAAAATCTCAAACAAAGCTATGCCGCTTAAAAATTCGCCCACAAATCAAAAAGGCATTTTGGCACAAACTATGAG
>CAVJSG010000039.1:0-12803 GCA_963651895.1 Campylobacteraceae bacterium | reverse complement strand
AAGCGGCATTAGCAAAGAGTGTGAATTTAAAGGCGGCGGGGCGTTTTGCTACTACGAACTTGAAAGCTATGAGGACGCTTTGAGGGAGTGTGGGTATGTTTTGGGGGAAAATTCACGCGATGAGGGCGTGGATTCAACGCCTATCATCGACTACCGCAAGTCGCGAAAGCTCATAAAAGAGTTAAGCAAAAAGGCGGATGAGTTTGTGAGGCTTGATATGAGCGGCTACCGCGCGGAGTTTGACATTTTTATGAGTGTGGCAAATGCGCGGGGCGTGGCGATAAGGCGATTTTTCACGGAAAATGATGAGCTTTTTTGTGAATTTGAGGACGGCAAAAGGCTGGGCGAAAAAAGCGTGAATTTAAACGAGCTTAGCGAGCTAAAAAGGCTGATTTGGTGGAAAAGCGATGAGTGATAAAAAGCTGATTTTAAATGAAATCATAAATGACAGCGAGCATTTTGAGGCGTTTGAAAACGAATTTAGCGCGCTTGGAGATTTTGAGCATTTTAGCGAAAATGTGAATTTAGCGCCCTATCAGCAAGATGCCATAAAATATGCTTATATGGCTTTGCGGCTGTATTTTAGCGGAATTTTGGGCGAAAAATATAAAGAAATTCACGCAAAGATAGAGGACACACAGATAAACCGCGCTAGTTTTTGGATGGCAACGGGCAGCGGCAAAACCCTCGTGATGATAAGGCTCATCGCACTTTTGCAGCAGCTGATGAAAATGGAGCAAATCCCCAAAAAGCCCATAATGCTACTCGTGCCAAATGAAGTGGTGCTGGCACAATTTAGGCAGCGCATAAAAGCCTTTAACGCAGGGCGCGATACTAGCGTGGAGGTAATGGAGTTACGCGACTTTGAAAGCGCGGTTTATGTGAATTTATTTGGCGGCGTGGTGTTTGTGGGGCGAAGTGATTTGCTTGATGAGGCTAAAAATGTCGGTAAAAAGGGCAACGCAAAGCGGCTAAACTATAAAAATCTCTTGCAAAAAGAGGGCTGGTATATTTTGCTTGATGAGGCGCACAAGGGCGAGAGTGAAAGCTCGGTAAGAAAGCGGCACTTTAACGAGCTGGCTGCTGGGCTGAGCGATGAATTTGAGCTGGGATTTAATGCGGAAAAAAGGGGGTTTATATTTAATTTCAGCGCGACCTTTGATGATGAGCTGGACTTTGTAAGCTGTGCTTATAATTATAATTTGGAGTGTTTTAATAGGGCTGGTTTTGGCAAGAATATCTTTGTGATGAAGTCAAATTTGCAAGCCTTTAAAAAGGGCAGTGAGTTAAGCGAGGATGATAAAAAGGCTAGGGTGAGCGTGCTGGTGGAGAGTTTTGTGCTCTTTTACGCGATAAAGGAAAGCAAAAGGCGACTTTTTGAGAAATATAATGCTTTGGGCGTGAATTCTGTTTTGAGTGAAAATTCAGTGGGCGGCGTTTCAAATGGCGGCGTGAATTTTGGCGAAAATTCAAGTGGCGGGGCGAATTTAAGGGAAAATTTGCTTTATCACAATCCCTTAATAATAGCCGTCAGCGATGAGGTAAGCACGGAAAATGCGGGGATAAAGCTTTATTTTGAGGCGATTTTGGGGATTTTGCGCGATGAGGGCGTGAATTTGGACGAAATAAAGGAAAATTTGGCGCGAAAAATCAAAAATGCAAGGGTTTTTTACAATAACGCCAAATTTGATGATGGCTTTTTTGAAATCATAAAAAACGCCAAGTTAAGCGACATTAGAAAGGTGCTTTTTTACGCGCAGAGTGCTGCTAGCGTGGAGGCGTGTAAAATCAAGGGCAATGATAAGGAAATCGCCTTTAAGAGTAAGAACGCTACAAAGCCCTTTTTGCTGCTGAATGTGGGGGATAAAAAGCAGTGGGAAAAGCACTATCTAACAAGGCTTGGCGTGGAAAGCGGCGAGGATTTGTCGCAGGGGTATTTTGAGGGCATAAACGAGGCAAACTCGCCCATAAACATAATGATGGGTAGCAAGGTTTTTAGCGAGGGCTGGGATAGCAACCGTGTGAATTTAATATCATTCATAAACATAGGCTCGATAAACGCCAAAAAATATGTCCTGCAAACGCTGGGGCGTGGGGTGCGCTGCGAGCCTTTCAAAAATCAACGAAAGCGACTTGAATTTATCCTAAAAGAGCGCGAAAAAGAGCACGAATTTTTCAAGCTAAAAGGCTTTAATAGGGCTTTGGAGAGCCTTTTTGTGATGGCGAGTGATGAAAAGGCTGTGGAGGACATTTTAAAAGGCATTGAGAGCTTTAAAACTAGCGGAAAACTCAGTGGATTTAAGGTAAAAAGGGCGTTTGAGCCGCTACTTGTGCCAAAATACAAAAAAAGCGAGAAAATGCGCGAAAAATATAGAATTTCTAGTGTGGATTTTGAGAATTTGTGTGAATTTATAGGGGAATTTGACGAAAATGTGTTGCTTTTGCAAAGTGGGCTAAAAAGCGTGGATATGGGCTTTGGCACGCTTGAAAAAATCCGCGCTGCTAGTGGCGGACTAGAAAAAATTCACGGCGGTTTGCTTGGGGAAAATGATGATTTTGAAATCAAAGGCAGCTTACAAAACCTCGCACCGAACAAGGCTTTTGGCATTATAGATAGCTTTTTTCACTCGCGTATAAGGAAATTTGATAGGTTTGAGAATTTAAGGGGCGAGATTTGTCATTTTGAGAATTTTGTTAGCACGCTTGATAAAAGCAAGATAACGGAAATAAATAAAATGATAAAAGAGTTAGCAGTTGCAAAAACCGAGACGGAAATAGATGCTGACTTTGATAGCGGTAAAATAACGCGTGAGCAGTATAAAGAAGCGATAAGGAAAAATACTAGTGAGAAAATTCACGGATATAGGCTTGATGCAAGGCTTTCGAAGCATTATTATACGCCGATGATTATCGATTATGGAGATGAAAAGAATGGAAAAATTATCTACACAATCGAGAATGAAAGCGAAAGAGCGTTTTTAAAGGACTTGCAAGGCTATGTGAATGAAAATGACAACGCGCTAAACGACTACGAATGGTGCTTTTGCCGTTTGGTGCAAAATGTAGATGAGATTTTCGTGCCTTATTTTGACAGCACAAAGGGCGAGATGCGCAAATTTTACCCTGACTTTACCTTTTGGCTCAAACATAGGAAAAATGGGGCTTACAAGATACTTTTCATCGACCCAAAGGGGCTAGTGTTTGCCCAAAATGCTGTGGATAAAAAAGAGGGCTTTGAGAGGATTTTTGGGGGCAAAAATTTAAGCTACGAGGGGCAGGCTGTGAGCGTGAATTTGGTGTATTTTAACGAAAGTGGCACGGAGGATGGGCGCTTAAAAGACTGCACGAAAAGCGACATAAAGGGAATTTTTGAACTTTTAGCAGAGTGAAATTTGGTGGTTTCTAGGATTTTTTGGATTTTTTGGAGTAAATTTTTTTTGAATTTTAAGGGGCGTGAATTTTTTTGAGTTTTGCAAAAACTGCCAAGAAAATTCACGCCAAATTCAATCAAAACTCCCAAAATTTTAAAACTAAATTTTACTTCATCCAAAAGCTAAAATTTAAAACAAAAGCCCAAATTTTATGCTTTTTGGTGCAAAAATTCACGCCAAATTCACGCCCAAAAATCCCCAAATTCTAGCCCAAATTTCCCCACGCCCTTATTTATATTCCGTGCGCAAAGGCTTAACCCCCGGCAGTTCCTTGCCCTCGATGAGTTCAAGGCTTGCCCCGCCGCCTGTTGAGATGAAAGTCATTTCATCTGCATCATCCGCGCGTGCGACTACATCCGCCGTATCGCCCCCGCCTATGACCGTGGTGGCGTGGCTTTCGCTTATGTAGTGGCTCATTTTCAGGCTGCCTTTGCTGAATTTGTCGATTTCAAACACGCCCATAGGTCCGTTCCACCATATAGTCTGCGCGTTGGCGAGGGCTTCTTTGAAAAGGCGCGTGGTGGCAGGTCCTATGTCAAGCCCCATCCAGCCGCTTGGGATTTCTTGGCAGGGCACGAATTTCACCTCCGCGTCCCCTGAGCAAGCTTGCGCCGCTATGACATCGACAGGCAGGTAGATTTTCACGCCTAAATTCTTGCCTTTTATTAGGATTTTGCTCGCTTCCTCGATGAGCTCGTCCTCCAAAAGCGAGTTGCCTATGTCAAGCCCCTGTGCTTTGAGGAAAGTGAAAGCCATACCCCCGCCGATGATGAGTTTATCGACCTTTGGGAGTAAATTTGTCAGCGCTTGCAGCTTGCCGCTGACTTTGGAGCCGCCCACCACTGCGACAAAGGGGCGTGCGGGCTTTTTGATGAGGTTTTCGGCAAAGGCGATTTCTTTTAGCAGCAAAAATCCCGCCCCTCGGTGCTTTTCGTCAAAAAACGCCGTAATCGCCTCCACGCTTGAATGCGCCCTATGGCACACGCCAAAGGCATCGTTTATGTAAATTTCAGCCATTTTTGCTAGTTCGCGTGCTAAATTTTCGTCATTTTTCGTCTCGCCCTTTTCAAAACGCAGATTTTCAAGCATTAAAATTTCGCCCTCGCCAAGTGCGGCTGCCTTTCTTTGCGCGTCCTCGCCGATGACATCTTTTGCAAGTAAAACTTCCTTATCAAGCAGGCGCGAGAGCCTTTTGGCGACAGGTTCGAGCGAGTATTTGGCGTTGATTTCTTTGGGGCGCCCTAAATGTGAAGCCAAAACGAGCGAGCAGCCATTGTCTAGGCAGTAGCGTATGGTTGGCACGGCTGAGCGAATGCGCCTGTCGTCAGTTATGTTTAAAAATTCATCTTGGGGCACATTAAAATCGCAGCGCACAAAGACTTTTTTGCCCGCAAGGTCTAAATCCTTGATAGAAATGATATCACTCATCGCTCATTCACCCACACAGCCATATCCACAAGGCGGGACGAGTAGCCCCACTCGTTGTCATACCACGCTATGACTTTGACGAAGTCATCGCAAATAACCTGTGTCAAGTCGCTAGCCACTATCGCGCCATAAGCTGAGCCTATGAAATCGCTGCTTACGCGTTCCTCATCATCCACAGCCAAAATGCCCTTTAAATTCGAGCCCGCAGCCGCGCGAAAGGCTGAATTTAGCTCATCTTTGCTGACTTTTTTGCCAAGCTGAGCTGTTAAATCCACGCTTGACACATCGATAACAGGCACTCGCATACTCTGTCCGTGCAGCCGCCCGTCAAGCTCGGGCATAACGAGTTTCATCGCCTTTGCCGCGCCTGTGGATGTGGGGATGATGTTTTGCGCGGCGGCACGGCTGCGGCGTTTGTCGCGAGCCTTTGCGTCAATGATGCTCTGCCCGTTCGTGTAGGCGTGGATGGTCGTCATCAAGCCTTTCTCAATGCCAAAATTGTCTTGGAGCACGCGGCACACGGGTCCTAGGCAGTTCGTGGTGCAGCTAGCGTTCGATATAATAGGCTCGCCGTCATATAAATTCGCATTCACGCCTAGCACGAAGGTGGGCGTGGCGTCCTTTGCAGGCGCGGACATTATGACTTTTTTTACGCCCCTGTCAATGAAGGCTTGGCACTTTTCAAGCGTCAAATGCGAGCCCGTGCATTCTAGCACCACATCTGCGCCGTATTTGGCAAAGTCCAAATCGCTAGTTTCTCGGCTCTTAAACACCTTTATGCGCCTGCCATTTATCAGCAAATCATCCCCAGCCACGCTCACCTCGCCCGCAAAGCCCCTATGCACGCTGTCGTATTGAAAAAGATAAGCCGCCAGAGAGATGTCCGTGGTGTCGTTGATGGCGACTAGCTCGACATCTGCGCGCGACAAAGCTATCCTAGCCACGCACCTGCCGATACGCCCAAAGCCGTTTATCGCAATCTTGGTCATTTGAGTTCCTTTTTTTTGAATTTTTGAGCTTTGATTTAGGAATTTTACATTTTTTAGGTTAAATTTGAGGCAAATTTTTGGGTAAATTTACAAAAAAATTTGGGGGATTTGGGGAATTTGTTGAAATTTTGGGCAAAATTTGGCGAGTGATGGGCGATATTTAGAGTGGTTTTCTAATGCACACAAAAAGTGTAAGAGTTATTGAGATTTTGCTTTGTCAATAAATGCAAAATCTCGCAATGATAGATTATTGCAAATTCAAGTTTTTCCGTGAATTTTTGACAAATTTAACCCAAAAATTCACAAAATTCGCGCCACGCAATCAAAAAATTCAACAAATTCACAAATTTACCCTAAATTTAAACCCAAATTCACTAAATTTCGCCCCAAAATTCAAAGTAAAATTCACAAATTCACCCCAAAATTCACAAACTAACCCTCGAAAAAAGTATCGCATCCAAGCTTTTGTCAAAAAGCTTGTAAAGCGTGATGAGTTTTTCGTCGATGTCCGCATCTTTGGAGTTTAGCAAAAAGCTGTTTTGCAGCTGCTCATCAAAGAGCCAAAGCAAGCTCTCATCGCGGCTGCGGGCGATTTGATAGCGCGGGTCTTTGTTTGAGCCTATGTAAAAATACACAAAGCCGTTAGGAAATGCCGTGTCTAGCAAGTCGTTTAGTAGCGCGATGTCCTCGTTGTGGCGGATTTTGTGCGGATAAAGCGTGTCAAGTGAAAATACAGGCACAAAGGGGCGGTAGGATTTGGCGTTGATATTTTGCAGGAAATATCGCTCAAACCACGCTTTGTCCTCCTCGCACATCAACACAAAGCTCTTGCCATCGAGCATTAGGCGGAATTTCGCTGCCATAAGTGGCGCAAATTCAAGCCGCCGCGCCTCTAACCACGACATAAAAACCCCGCCCTCGCGGATGGTTTCGAGCAAGAATTTCAAATAATCCATTATTTATCCAGCTCGTAAGCCTCGTGCAGCGCGCGCACGGCGAGTTCGGCGTATTTTTCTTGCACTATCATTGAGATTTTAATCTCGCTAGTGCTTATCATACCGATGTTTATGCCCTCTTTGGCGAGGGTTTTAAAGGCTTTGGAAGCCACGCCAGAGTGCGATTTCATCCCCACGCCCACTATGCTAACCTTCGCCACATCCTTGTCGCTTTCGATGGTGATGTCTTTTAGCACCTTTTTCATCGTGCTTTTGGCGAGTTCTAGCTCATTTTCAGACACGGTAAAGCCCAAATTCGTAGCCCCATCCACGCCGACATTTTGGATAATCATATCCACATTTATGTTCTTATCCGCGAGTGCCGAGAAAATCTCAGCCGCGATACCCGGCTTATCCTTTATCTTTCGCAGGGTTACGCGGGCTTGGTTTTTATCCAGCGCGATGCCGCTAACTAATGCTTGTTCCATTGTTTCTTCCTTTGTGATGATGGTTCCTTCGTTGTTGTTAAAACTACTGCGAGTGATGATTTGCACGCCAAGCTTTTTGGCAAGCTCCACAGAGCGATTTTGCAGCACCTTTGCGCCAAGGCTAGCAAGTTCTAGCATTTCATCGTAGGAAATTCTATCAAGCTTTTTCGCCTTTGGCTCGATGCGAGGGTCCGTGGTATAAACCCCATCCACATCGGTGTAAATTTCGCACAAATCAGCTTTGAGTGCGCCTGCTATGGCAACCGCGCTCAAATCGCTGCCCCCGCGCCCCAGCGTGGTAACCTTGCCGTCCTTATCCACGCCTTGAAAGCCCGCTATGACGACTATCTTGCCGCCTTTTAGCTCTGCTTTCACGCCGCTAATGTCGATTTGCTTTATACGCGCTTTATTAAAAACGCTGTCGGTTTGAATTCCTGCCTTGCGCCCGGACAAAGCCACTGCCTTGTAGCCCTTTGCGTTAAGTGCAATGGATAAAAGCGCGGAGGTTACGCGCTCGCCGCTACTTAAAAGCAAGTCCAAGTCCTGCTCGCTAGGGTGTTTGCTGAAAAATTCAGCCTGTTCGATGAGCGAATTCGTAACCCCGCTCATCGCAGATACCACCACTACGACATCGTTGCCCGCTCGCTTGGCTTCAACCACGCGTTTAGCGACCTCCTCGATACGCTCCAAGCTGCCAACGCTTGTGCCGCCATACTTTTGCACGATTAACATTACAAATATCCTTGTTCTTGGAAGTATTTTATCGCCTGCACATACACAGGGCGTTTAAAATGCGTGATTAGCTCGAAAAGGCGCTTTAAATTCACAAACTGCCAAGCCTCAAATTCAGGCTCTTTGTCGCAGCTTAAATCAATTTTCGCCCCAGCTTTAAGGCGCACGAGAAAATAGCACTGAGATTGTCCGTCAAAGGCGTATTTCTTGCGCTTTTGGGCTAGAAATTCAGGCGGAAAGTCGTAGTTTAGCCACTTGGGGCATTTTGCGATGATTTCAACCTCGTTCGTGCCGATTTCCTCTTTTAATTCGCGCAGCAAAGCCTCGCTAGCACTTTCATTCTCGTCAATGCCACCCTGCGGAAACTGCCAAATATCCTTCATATCGTTGCGCTTTGCCACTAAAACCTTGCATTCTAGCGGATACTTGGGCGAAAGCACGATAGCAGCGACATTTGGGCGGTATTTCTTGGGCTTTTGCGCCTCATTTTCTGTGTCCAAAATTTAGTCCTTATGAAACGATTTCAAATTCTAGCAAATTTTTTCAAAGGATTTTCAAACGGCTTTTAATTTTGACAAAATGCCCTTGTCGAAATTTGTGCAAAATTTAGTGCCAAAATGCCTTAAATTTAAGTAAATTTTGCTATCATAACGAAATTTTTTTTCTAGGATTTTTTATGGATGTAAGAGCTGAATTTTTGAAATTTTTTGCTGCCAAAGCCCATTCTGTCGTGCCCTCAGCCCCGCTGGTGCCTGATGATGCGAGCTTGCTTTTCACAAACGCTGGTATGGTGCCATTTAAGAGCATTTTCACGGGCGAAGTGCCGCGCCCCAAGCCTCCACGCGCCACGAGTTGCCAAACCTGCATCCGCGCGGGCGGCAAGCACAACGACCTCGACAATGTCGGCTACACCGCGCGCCATCACACTTTCTTTGAAATGCTTGGAAATTTCAGCTTTGGGGACTATTTTAAGGAAGAAGTCATCGATTTTGCGTGGGAATTCGTTACAAAAGTGCTGGAATTTGACAAGTCAAAACTCTATGTAACCACGCACGAGAGCGATGATGAGGCTTTTAAGCTCTGGCAAAAGCACCTAAAAAAGGAGCGCATTTACAAATTCGGCGACAAGGACAACTTCTGGCAAATGGGCGAGACGGGTCCTTGCGGTCCTTGCAGCGAGATTTTTTACGACCAAGGCGCGGCGCATTTTAGCGGCGCGGAGGACTATATGGGCGGGGATGGCGACAGGTTTTTGGAGATTTGGAATTTAGTGTTTATGCAGTTTGAGCGAAGTGCGGATGGGGTTTTAACGCCCCTGCCAAAGCCCTCAATCGACACGGGGATGGGCTTGGAGCGCGTTGTGGCTTTAAAAGAGGGCAAATTTAGCAACTTTGACAGCTCGCTTTTTATGCCCTTAATCAACGAAATCGCCACACTTTGCAAAAAGCCTTACGAGTATGAAAGCGGCGCGAGTTACCGCGTCATTGCCGACCACATCCGCGCTGCCGTGTTTTTGCTCGCACAAGGCGTGAGTTTTGACAAAGAGGGGCGAGGCTATGTTTTAAGGCGCATATTACGCCGAGCGCTGCGACACGGATATTTGCTGGGACTTAAAGAGCCTTTTATGTATAAATTAGTCGCCCCCCTAAACGCCCTAATGGCAGGGCATTATGGCTATTTAAACGAGAAAAAAGACTTTGTTATGGAACAAATTCAGCTTGAAGAGGAGCGATTTTTAAGCACCATTGAAAACGGCATTGAGATTTTCAACGCCGAGCTAAGCCGCACTAGTGGGCTGTTTAGCGGGGATGTAGCCTTTAAACTTTACGATACCTACGGCTTTCCGCTGGATTTAACCGCCGATATGCTGCGTGAAAAGGGACTTGGCGTGGATGAGGCTAGGTTTGATGAGCTTATGGAAGGGCAAAAATCGCGCTCAAAAGCTAGCTGGAAAGGCAGTGGCGATAAGGCTATAAGCGGCGATTTCAAGGGGCTTTTAGAGAAATTTGGCGAAAATGAATTCGTGGGCTATGAAAAATTAGAGTGCGAAAGCAAGGTTTTAGCACTGCTTGATGAGAATTTCAATACCACAAACGCCCTAAATTTCGCCGATACAGGCTGGGTAATGTTAGACAAAACTCCATTTTACGCCACTAGCGGCGGACAGGTGGGCGACACAGGACTCATCGGCAAAAGCGAGGTGCTGGATACTCAAAAATTCTTTGGGCTGAATTTAAGCGCGCTGCGAGCAAATGAGCCTTTGCGCGTGGGAGATGCCGCCAAAGCCTGCGTGGATAAAAACAAACGGCGCGAAATCGCCCGCCATCACAGCGCGACTCACCTTTTGCATTATGCGCTGCGCGAAGTTTTGGGACCCCACATAGCCCAAGCTGGCTCGCTAGTCGAGTTTAACAAGCTTCGCTTTGATTTCACCCACCCCAAAGCCCTGACAGATAGCGAGTTAGAAAAAATCGAAAATTTGGTGAATTTTTGCGTGGCGAGGGCGGACGCCGCAAAGCTCGAACTAATGGAGATTGAAGCGGCGAAAAAAAGCGGCGCCATCGCGCTTTTTGGCGAAAAATATCAAGGCATAGTGCGCGTGCTGACTTTGGGGGCGAGCAAAGAGCTGTGCGGTGGCACTCACATCGCAAACACCGCTGAAATCGGCAGCTTTTACATAGTCAAGGAAAGTGGCGTGAGCGCGGGCGTGCGGCGCATCGAGGCTGTGGCAAGTGCGGCGGCTTTGGCTTTTGCGAAAAATTTTATGCGCGAAATTCAGGCTTTAAGGGGCGAACTGAAAAACAACGACACGCTGGGGGCTGTCAAAAGGCTAAAAGCCGAGAATTTAGAGCTAAAAAACAAGCTCAAAAACGCCGCAAAGGGCGAGCTGGTGAGCGTTGAATTAAGCGGCGTGCGCGTGTGCGTGGCAAAGGCTGAGGGCGGCGACATCAAGGCTATGATAGATGATTTCAAAAACGCCTACAAACGCGCTGTTATCTTGCTTTTTCAGGTTAAAGAGGGCAAAATCGCCCTTGCAGCAGGGGTTAAGGACGCACCTGTGAGGGCTGGCGAGCTGGTAAAGGCTGTGGCGGCGGTGCTTGGAGGAAGCGGTGGCGGACGCGATGACTTTGCCACGGCTGGGGGTAAAAATTTAAGCGAGCTTGAAAATGCGATGAAAACGGGCTTGGAGCTGATAAAAGGGGCTTTGGAGGGTTAGTTTTCGCCGTAAATTTGGGGTGGAAATTTAGCTTGAATTTTGCGTGAATTTTGGGGTGAATTTTTTGGAATTTCTTGTAGTTGAGATTTTTTGCGTGAATTTTTTAGGAAATTTCGCAGAAAATTCACGGAATCCACGCATTTTTTACAAATGGCGTGAATTTTAAAGTAGAATGTCATTGCGAGCAGTTTTTAAAAAACCGCGTGGCAATCCATAGCTTAAAGGGCTGTGGCATTTGCCATTTTAAGAAGTGTTAATTAAATTTACGCCTTTCCCAAAATGGCAAAGGCTAACAGCTAGCAACTTGTGGATTGCCACGCGTTGCTTTCGCACCGCTCGCAATGACGAATTTTAAGACATATTTTGTAAATTTGCAGATTTCAACGCCCAAATCATAGGCGTTTTAGCACCACGCTACCCCCTTAAATCCCTTACCACAAAGCCTTTCATACATTGTGCGAGCCAAGGAAATTTTTCAAGCAAGCCGTCCATCACGAAAGCAAGCTCGTAAAAACTCATCCCGCGCGTGCTGCGATAAGCCTCGGCAGAGTGCCTAAATTTGAGGCTTTTATCCTCCAAATACACGCCTAGTAGGCGCTGAGGCAGCTCGGTGTCGCTAAAATACTCTTTTAGCCTTTGTTCGCGCAGGCTAAAAGCAATACTTTTGGCGTTTTTGATGGCTGTGGGGGCGATGGTGCCTTTTTTGAGCAAATTTATCTCCAAACCCTCCTCGAACCACACGCACTCCTTTAAAAAATCCCTAAATTTCTGCAAATTTTTGGACACAAAACGATAAAGCCTAAAAAAATCCTGCGTCTTGCATTGATAGCTGTTTTCATCTTTTTTCTCTTTTTCGCCGCTCTCAATCGCCTTTGCAATCAACCATTTATCCGCCGCAAAGCCCGGCTCATCCAAGTTGCTTTCAAGCTCTTTTTTAAAATTTTTAATATCTATCTCGCCCTTTTTTAACTTGCTTTCCTCGTGTAGATTATCAATAAGCAACTTTTTTTTTGTGTTTTCTAAAATCTTTTTTTCCGTCTCGTTTTTAAGGGCTATTTTTATTTCTATGTCGAGTTCATTCTCGTTTTCGCCAAGCCTTTCAAGTTCCTTTTTATAGGCACTTTGCACCTCTTTTTCTAGCTCGTTTTTAAAATCCTCGCGCTCAAATTTTGCTTCAAGCTCTGATTCAAGGGCGTAGTAGGCGTTTTCTATGATGATTTCTTGGGGGGTTTTTTGAATTTTGTTTTCAATTTTTTCTATTATTTTTGAGCTTTCATTCTCAATTTCATCCTCCCCAAGCCCCTCATCCAAAATCTCCAAAATTTCATTTTCTAGCTGAAAATAGGGCTTTTGCTCGATTTGTCGCTCGATTTGCTTGTAAAATTTTTCCACAGCCTCTTGTTTTTCGGTGATTTTTTTCTCATCAAAAACAAAACGCACGCCCAAAATTTCACCCATCATTTATCCTTAATAAGCAACTTTTTTTCAAAGACTCTTTTCTAAAAAAGCATTGAGCGATGAAAACTTGGCAAAATCAAAGCGCAAAATGAAGCGAAACGCTTTGACCCGAAAGAAAAAATCCG
>CAVJSG010000038.1:7099-12869 GCA_963651895.1 Campylobacteraceae bacterium | reverse complement strand
GGGTAATTTTGCGTTAGTAAATTTTTTTATGAATTTCTTAAAAAAAAATTCATAAAATTCCACGCCAAAAACGCCAGCCATAAAGCAAATTCAAAACCGATACGAAATTTTTATAAAATTTACAACGAAAACAAAAAAAGGACGAAAACCAAATGTTACAAAACCTCAAAGAAGCCCTGCTTTTCTACCTCAACCACCTCTACACCGTGGATTTTTTGTTTTTATTTTTGGTGATTTTCGTCTTTATGTGCCTGCTTTTGTGCGTGGCACTTTTGGGACGACACCCCATTTTAGCGTTGCTCGTGCTGCTTTTTGACTTCGTGGCTTGCGGGTATTTGTTTTATTATGGATATTATTTCATTGACTCTAAAATGCGCACCCGCGAAGCCGAGCTCATCGCACTGCGGTATTATGGCGGCACAAATTTAAGCGTGGATTTTAATATCACAAATTTATCAAGGCAGGACTTTAAAATTTGCAAAATCACAGCCAAACTTCGCCCAAAAATAGACGAAAACGCGAGCCTTTACACGACTTATAAAAACCATTTTTTCCCGCTGCGAAAAAAGTCCAAAAGCTTGGAGCAAGGGCTTTTGCGCGGCGAAACCCAAATGCAAAGGATAAGTTTTGAAAATTTCACCGACAAAAACATCACCACGCAAATCACAAGCGAGTGTTTTTGATGCTAAATAGTTTCCATATGCTCGCATTTGCGGGCGTTGCGCTGCTTTTTGCCCTCGTGGGTTTTGTGATTTTTTACAAGGTAAAAAACCTCCAAGCCGCGCTCGCATTTTACTTCGTGGATATCGTGTTTTCGGCTATCGTGCTGTATTCGCTGCTTTTGTATGTCGAGGAAAAGACCAAGCAGGCGAGCATCTCGGAGGTTAAGTATGCGCGCAACCTGCGCACAGAGAGCGTTCTCATCACGGGGCGCGTAACGAACACCACGAAATACCCCATAAACAAGTGCTTTTTGGACCTCACCATCACCGACAAAGTGGGCGGGGGCAGCACCGCCTTTGACCCCAAAAGCCAAAAAAATGTCCAAAGGGGCGGCGCGTCAAACAGCGTGAATTATGTGGTGCAAATTATCAGCCAGCTTCCGGGCAACACCTACAAGGACTTTTCCGTCTCCGTGCCCTTCCCCCCGCAGTTTCTATACGCGGAGTTTTATCATATTTTAAATTGCATTTGAGGGAGATTTGGCTTTTGAAGTGTAAATTTTGAGCGTTGCAAAGGCTAAAACGCGAATGCAACGCTCGATTCTGCTACTTTCCAAGCAGCGGGTTGGCGTTACCAGAGCCTTTGCTCTTGTATTTTTTCGTCAAAACACCTTTTTTGCTGAATTCAAAAACGGTGCTTTCATCGACATTGCCGCCAAATGGGTTCGCGCTGATTTTGGTAAAGTCATAATACCAAATTTCGCCGCCATTTAAATCCTGCTTGCGCTGCGGATTTCCCACGACTTGCTCGACATCAGCCTTTGTGCTTTTGCCTACAACAAAGCCTTCAAGCTGTGCCGCGCTGACTTCCTTGCCCTGTGTGTAGGCGCACGCCGCGATAAAAAAGCCTACAAACAGGCTTAAAACTACTTTTGTCATTTTTTACCTCCAAAATGAAATTGACTTTGGCATTATACGACATATTTTCTTAAAAGTCAATAAATTTGCGAAAATATGTCGTAATTTTTTATAAAGAAAAGCTTTCCTAAAATAACGAAAAAAAATTTTAGGATAGACTTTGAAATACACACAGCAGGACAAGGCGAGGATTTTGCGGCTCACCACTAGGACTTTGCAGCGCTGGCGCAGCACCAAGCCCGAGCTATACGCGCTCATCGAGGCAGGTTTCAAGCTCAAAGAGCGGCTGGATGAGGATGCGCTCTTGGTTGAGGAAATCAAAAATCTCATAAAAGACATAGACAAAAAGCCGAATTTTGATGATTATAAGGACGAGGAATGAGCGAAATTTTGTGGATTTTTAGGCAAATTTGGTAAAAAAATGGGGAAAAATTTGGTAAATTTTGTAAATTTTGACGGAAATTTGGGGAAAATTAGGGTAAATTTTGGAATTTTATTTGGGAATTTGGGGAATGGGGAATTTTCGCTTGAATTTTTGCCAAAAATTCACAAATTTTGCCCTTTTAGCTCGCTTAAAAGCTCCTCTATGTTGTATTTTGCGCGGTATTCCTCGCTTAAAAGGTGGATGATGAGGTCGCCAAGGTCGATGACGCTCCATTCCTGCGAGCTTTGCAGGTTTAAGAAGTCCTCGCCAAGCGGTTTTAGCGCGGTTTTTAGCTCATCTATTAAGGATAATGCGTGCTTTTCGCCCAGCGTTGTCGCTAAAATGACGAAATCCACGAAGTATTCTCGCCCACGCATATCAAAACACTCGATATTTTCGGCTTTTTTGCTGTCTAATAGCTCGCAAATAGCTTTAATCCTTGCTTGCATTGTTTTAACCTTTCTCAAAGCCCTTAAAAATGGGCTTTTTAATTTTAAAATTCAAAAAAAATAGCTTTAAATTCACAAAAAGCCCGCAAAAATAGGCTTTATTTTTTCTCAAAGCCCTTATAATAGGCTTTTACTTCATCTTTTATTGCCGCGCACACTTTGTCTAGGCTTAAATTCGCCCTTATGAAGCTTGAAGATATGTTTATATCGGTGTTTAGGCTCTTAAAATGTGGCGGCACTGCGATATTATCGCGCTTGGCGATGACAAACTCCACTATTTGTGCTAGCCGCTCGAACTCGTGCCATTTTGGCAAGCTCTGCAAGTGGTCTGCGCCGATGATGAGGTAGAATTTGCTTGGCGTGTAGAGCTTTTGCAGATATAAAACGCTTTCAATGCTTGGCACAGGGCGTTTTTGCGAGATTTCAAAATCGCAAATTTCCACGCCCTTTAAGCCGCCCCACACCCTTTTCGCCCACTCAAAGCGCAAATTTTCGTCCGCAAAAAAGCCCTCTTTAAAGGGGTTTATGAAGGTTGGCATAATGATGAGTTTGTCGATTTCTAGGGCTTTGAGCGCGTTTTGCACAACATGATCGTGCCCTAAATGCGGGGGGTCAAAGCTGCCGCCAAAGAGTGCGATTTTCATAAATTTAACCTTTTTTATCCAAAAATTTGGGCTTTTTGCGTGAATTTTTGCCAAAAATTCACAAAAAATTCAGCCCAAAGCTAAATTTCGCGCGATTTATTAAATTTTTAGCCCTAAATTTCAAGCATTTTATCAAATTTTAAACCCAAAATTTAAATCCAAAATTCAAAAAATTTCACTTCACAAGCGTATGTTTTAGCACTTCCTCTATGCTTGAAACCGCGATGATTTGTAGATTTTCGCGCACTTCCTCGGGTATGTCTTTTAAATCACGCTCGTAATTTTTTGTGGGGATTAAAGCCGTTTTTATGTCTGCCTTGTAAGCGGCGATGAGTTTTTCCTTCAAACCCCCTATGGGCAGGACTTTGCCGAGTAAATCTACCTCGCCCGTCATCGCCACGCTGCTGCGAACCTTGCACTCGCTAAAAATGCTAGCCAGCACCACGCACATAGTGATTCCCGCGCTCGGTCCGTCCTTTGGAGTCGCCCCGTCTGGGATGTGCAAGTGGATGTTGTAGATGTCGTAGGCGTTTTCTTTGAGTTTGGCGAGCTTTTTGGGCAGCCTTATCTTGCCGCTATCTATAAGCGTTTTAATCACGCTAAATGCGATTTGAGCGGACTCTTTCATCACCTCGCCCATAGAGCCTGTGAGCGTTAGCTGCCCCTTGCCTTTAATTTTTATGGCTTCGATTTTTAGCACCTCGCCGCCCACAGCCGTCCAAGCCAAGCCATTCACCTGCCCTACGGCGTTTGCGCCGTTTTGCTTTTCTACCTCATAGACTTTTTTATCCAAAAATTCGCTTAAATTTTTGGGCGTTACTTGCACCTTTTTCGTTTCTTTCAAAAGCAGTTTTTTCGCACTCTTGCGGCAAATTTCAGCGATTTTTCGGCGCAAATTTCTAACCCCACTTTCGCGCGTGTATTCGCTGATGATTAACTCGCACGCATCCTTGCTAATGCTTAGCTCGCTGGGCTTTAAGCCGTGTTTGTTTAGCTCATCAGGGATTAAATAATTTTGCGTAATGGCGAATTTTTCGCTTGGCGTGTAGGAACTCAGCTCAATAAACTCCATCCTGTCGCGCAGCGGGCTTGGTATCGCGCTGATGTCGTTGGCGGTAGCGATGAAAAGAATTTTGCTCAAATCAATGTTGAAATTCAGGTAATAATCCCTAAATTTAGCGTTTTGCTCAGGGTCTAAAATCTCCAAAAGCACCGCACTTGGGTCGCCGCGAAATGAGCGGTTGAGCTTGTCGATTTCATCCAAAACCACGACAGGATTGATTTGCTTTGCCTCGATAAGCCCCTGCACTATGCGCCCGGGCATCGCGCCTATGTAGGTGCGGCGGTGTCCGCGCAACTCATTGACATCCTCTAATCCCCCCAAGGCTATGCGGATGAGCTCCCTTTTTAACGCCTTTGCCACTGAATTTGCAAGCGAGGTTTTGCCCACCCCGGGCGGTCCATAAAGGCACATTATCACCTTCGCCCCATCCCTGTCCTCCACGCCGCGATTTTCTAGCAGCTGCCTAACTGCAAAATACTCCTCTATGCGCTCCTTTGGCTTTTTAAGCGCGTAATGGTCTTTGTCAAGCTGGCGCGCGACTTCTTTTATGTCGAGCCTTTTTTTCGCTATTTTCTCAAAGGGCACATCCAACGCCGTTTCAATGTAGGTTTGTATCATCGAGGCTTCGGAGTTGTCTTGGTGAATGCGCTCGTATTTTTCGATTTGTTTTTTTATTTCCTTGTAAGCCTCCTCATACATAAATTTTTTCTTGGCTTCAAGGCGGGCGTAGTAGTCCTTTGTGTCGTCCTCTTTTTGAGTATCGCTACCAAGTTCTTTTTGAATTTGTTTGATTTGTTCCTTTAAAAAATACTCCTTGTTTGTTTGGTCTATCTTTGAATGCACCTTGTTTTTAATCTCTTTTTGAAGCTTGTTTGTCTCAATTTCCTCAGCGAGCAAATCAATAAGCTTTGTCATTTTTATCTCAACATTTGTCTGCATAAAAAATTCATAAGCGATGTGCTTTTTCACGCGAATGGTGTTTAAAATCAAATCACAAATCCTCGCACTATCCACGCCCTCCTCGATGGTGCGCAATAAATCAGGCGAAAAATAATGGCTTATGTTTGCAAGCGCGCGAACCTTTTCTTTTAAAACCGCGAGCAAAGCGTCATTTTGCGCCCCGCTTGAATTTTCTTGGGCGATTATATCCACAAGTGCGCGCAGGGGTTTGACGCCGATTTGTTTTACTATTTTGCCCTTTGCGTAGCCTTGAAATAGGATTTTCACGCGCCCGTCAGGCAAAGGCACTTTTCTC
Organism: Campylobacteraceae bacterium; assembly: GCA_963651895.1. Taxonomy (GTDB): domain Bacteria; phylum Campylobacterota; class Campylobacteria; order Campylobacterales; family Campylobacteraceae; genus Campylobacter_D. The sequence goes on along the minus strand of CAVJSG010000038.1, from coordinate 7,454 downwards.
ATAACCGTGCCGATGACGCCGCAGTCATAAAGCTCGTCAAAGCCGCGCGCACCCTCAAATTTAGAGGGCGCAACGAAAATCATACTCTCGTTTTTCAGCGCTAAATCAAGTGCTTTAATGTTTGCAATGTCGTTTAAAAAAATGGGCGTTATCATAAAGGGATACAAAAAAAGCTCGTCCTCCACAAGCACGCAAAGTTCGGCGGGATAGGCACTTTGTTCGAGTTGCATTTTGCTTTGTCCTTTTTTAAATTTGGTTTTAAATTTGTGAATTTCGCCTTGAATTTTGGCGAAAATTCGTTGTAAATTTATGAAAAAATTTTAAATGTTGTTTTTTCTAAAAATGAGAAATTGAA
>CAVJSG010000038.1:0-7089 GCA_963651895.1 Campylobacteraceae bacterium | reverse complement strand
CAAGCAAAAATTCACCAAATTTAGCTGAATTTTCCTAAATTTCCCAAAAAATTCAAAATCACCAGTCAAAAATCCTTCTAAACCACGACACCTTTGCCTTTTTCATCGGCACGCCCGCAAAGTCTGATTCTTCAAGCCTTTGCTTATATACCTCATAGCTCTCATCCCTATCAGTTCGCTTGTAGAGCGAGGCTATGTTCTCATCAAGTGCGTAAATAGCGAGGTTAAATTTCGCTAGCATAGTCTTAACAAGCGGGTCGTATTTGGTGTCAGGATAATTTTGCGAAAACTCATCAATCTCCTCCATACCCCTTAAAAGCAGCCCTTGGTCGCGGTTTGGCTGGGCAAAAGTTTTGAATTTCGCCTTGATTTGCAAAAAGCGAATAAAGTCCATATTCTTGGAAGTGCCGAATTTTTTGGCGTTTTCCTCCAAGTAAAAGTCCGCCATTTCATACTCTTCCTCGTCAATATGCGCTTGGGCTAAGATGAGCTGGGCGTTTTCAAGCAATGGGTCGGCGATATGCTCGCTAGCCATAGAGGTGTAATGCTCATCGGCTATCTCCAAATCGCGTATTTGCAGGTCTTTGACGATGATGTCAAACCACTGCTTCGCACTGAGGTTGTAGTATTCGTTCTCTTTGAGGCTGCAAGCGCCGAAAACTAGGGCGATGAGCGGGACGAAAAGCAAATTTTTAATCATTTTTTAGCCTATTTTAAAGTTTTTCGTGTATAATTGTAATGCAAAAAGATAAATAGCCGATATTTCACATTGATTTTACCTTTAAAGGACAGGCAATGGCAAAAGCAAAAAGCAAGAAAATCGCCGTCAAATGCCCTATACTAGGCTTTGAGGACACCAAAAATATGGAGTTTATCCCCCTGGATGACATATTCGTAAAGCTCAAAAGCTTGGACGGCAGGGATTTTAGCTTTATCCTCATCGATGCAAACCTCATCAGACCGGACTACAACTTCGACATAGCCCCCTACTACAAAGATATTTTGGGGCTTGAAAAGGACTCAAAGCGTCAGGCTTTCGTCATAATGGCGATTCACGAGGAAATAAGCAACTCCACGCTCAATTTTCTCGCGCCCATACTCATCAACTGGGACAAGAAAGCCCTAGCACAAGTGATTTTGGACTCGGCAGCCTATCCAAAATACTCGCAAATGGATAAAATTTCAAACTACCTACGAAAGAACGATGAGAGCAAATAAAGAGCTTTTTATATTAGGCTCGGGCACTATGGCTAGGGCTTTGGCGCAGGGTTTGAAAGATAGCTACCGCGTTTTTATCGTGGGGCGCGAGGGTTTGAGGCTCGCTGAATTTAGCAAAAACGGCTTTGAAACCCTGCTTTATGACGAATTTAATGCCGAAAACAAGGACCTTATCCTAGCTTTCAAGCCCTACGCCTTAGAGGAAGTTACAAAAAGGCTTATAGGCAGGGCTCGCATTGCCATAAGCATTTTAGCAAACAAGGATTTCTCGCACTTAAAGGCAAATTTAAAGGCACAAAACCTCGTTCTAGCGATGCCAAACACGGCTGCCTTTTATAAAAAATCCACAACGCCCTTTGTCTGCGAAAATGCTAAATTTAAAGACGAGATAAACGCTATTTTAAGTGCCTTTGGGCACTCTTTCGAGCTTGAAAACCCCGCTTTAATGGGAGCTGCGATGGCGATAAGTGGCTGCGCTCCCGCATTTTTGGCACTTGTGGCTGAGAGCATAGCGGGCGGGGGCGTGTATGAGGGGCTTAAAAAAGAAACGAGCTTGAAGCTCACGCAGAGCTTGTTTGAGGGCTTTGCGGAGCTTTTAAAGCACGAGCACCCCGCCATTATCAAAGAAAAAATCTGCTCCCCGGGCGGAGTTACCATAAAGGGCGTTAAAATTTTAGAGGACAAAGCCGTGCGTGCCGCGTTTTTCTCCGCCATAAATGCAAGTGCCGCCCGATGAAAAGGGCATTTTCTCTCATAGAGAGCACTTTCGCGCTCGTAATCTTGGGCATAATCTTTGCCTTTTTTTATCAAAGCACCGCAAGGGTAGCGAAAAATCACTCATTTTTTGCCCTAAATCAAGCTATCTACGATGAACAAAGGGCTTTGCAAACCGCCCCCACGCAAGAAATTCAAATTTTTGTGGAAAATTTGGGGAATTTACAGCTTTTGCAAAGCATTGACGAGGCTTCAAAGCTGAAATTTAGGGGCTTAAAGCCCATTGATGAGGGCTATAAGGCTTATTTTATCGATGAAAAAAGCTTTTAGCCTCTTTGAAATGCTGCTTGTAGTGGTGCTTTTGGGCGTAGCCTTTGTGCTTTTTGCCAAGCTGCTTACGAATTTATCGCACTTTTATGCCAAGCAGGACGGCTCAAAGCTCATAAACGCAAACTCCGTGCTCATCATTGTAGAGAAAATCCTGCAAAACTGCCTCGACTTTGCGCCCTTAAATTCAGGCTTTGAGTGCGTTTTAAAGGACAGCGAAAATCTTATCTTACAACGCGCAAACGCCCTTTTCATAGGCAGTAGCGGCGTGTTGCTAAAAGATGAAAATTCAAGCATTTACGCCCCCAAAAGCCACTTCATTTACAGCGCCAAAAACGATAAAAACAAAGCCTTTAACGCCGGCGTTTTGGAAAATCACAACGATTTGCAAGGGGCGAAAAACAATGAATTTTTGTTTTTTTATGATTTAAAAGGCAAAAAAATTCACAAGGCGAAAATTTTAAACGCGGAAAAAATAGCCTTTGTGGGCAATGAATTTACAGGCTTTTACACATTAGTGGAGGCAAAAATAAGCCTAAATTTAGAAAACGGCACACTCATCTACCGCCACACGCCCTATCTCACGGGCGTTTCGCACAAGGGAGTTTTGCTTGAAAGCGCAAAAAATTTCAGCGTAAATTTAGGCACAAACGCCTTTGAAATCGCACTTTGCCTAGATGCCACAAGCTGCCTTGAAAAGTGGGTGCGGCGATGAAAAGGGGCTACATACTCGTGATGAGTCTGCTGCTGCTCGTTTTTGTGAGCTTTTTTGTGGTGTTTTGGCTGCGGCTTTCAAGCTACACACCGCGGCACATTAGGGATTTGAGCCTTTACACGCAGGCGCAGATTTTAGCACACGACAGCGTAAATTTGGCGAAGCATTTTTTAAGCGAGGCGAAAAAGCAGGGCAAGGACTGCCTAACTTTCGCGCAGTTTAACTATCCGCAAAGTGCGGATATAGTGAGGATTGATTATTTCTACCCCCTGCAAGAGTGCGTGAATTCGCACTTTGCAAGCACAAACGCGGATGCAAATTTAAGCAAGGATAACGCCATCATCATAAACATAAGCGTGCTTTTAAACGCGGGTAGTGCGGTAAATGAGGAGATTTTCGTAAATCGCAAGGCTGTGATTTATCCAAATTCGAGTTTTTGAATTTTCCTTAAAATTCACGCTACGAGTGTGAATTTTTTATAAAATAACGCTTAAAATTCAGCTTTTGTAAATTTTCGCACCCCAAAAAGCAAAAAATGGCGAAAATTTGTGGCTTGGGCTTGAATTTTCATTAAATTTACAAAAATTCAAGCCCCAAAGCCTAAAAAAGCCCAAATTTACAAAGTCTCGAAAGGATTGCTTACCACATTTTTTCTATCGACAATGTAGGGGATTAAAGCCACTTGGCGAGCCCTTTTTATCGCTACTTCCACCATTTCTTGATACTTTTTGCTAGTGCCGGTAAGGCGCCTTGGCATTATCTTGAAACGCTCGCTGAGGGCGTATTTTAGCATCGCGGTGTCCTTGTAGTCGATGAATTCGACTTTTGCCTCGGTGTATTTGCAGTATTTGCGTGAGTATTTGCGTTTTTCAGCCATCGTTTTTCCTTTCAAAATGGTAATTCTGTGTCGTCCGCTTCAAAGTTATCCACATCGATTTCTTTGAGTTTTTCTTGCTGCGAAGCTTGCTGTGCGGGCTTTTGCGCGGCTTTTGGTTCTGCGTAAGGGTCCCCACTCATTTTATTCGCCCCACTTGCACCGCCGCCTTGATAGCCACTTTGATAAGCGTTGCCGCCATTATTCGCGCCTTGATTATAGCCGCCTTGCGAACCGCCGCCATAGCCGCCGCCCTGTGCGTTAGGGTTTGCGCCTAGCATTTCCATATTTTCCACAGAAATGGTGTGTTTGGAGCGGTTTTGCCCATTGCTATCCTGCCACTGCTCAAATTTCAAACGCCCTTCCACTAGGACTTTACTGCCTTTGGAAAGGTATTGATTTGCCACCTCTGCGGTGCGCCCCCAAAAGGTGATATCCACGAAGCAGGTTTCCTCGCGCTTTTCGCCATTTACGGTCGACCTGCGCGTAACGGCGATGCCCGTGCTGCCGATAGCCGTGCCTGATTGCGCGTAGCGCATCTCTATGTCGCGGGTTAGGTTGCCCACTAAAACGACTTTGTTAAACATCGCTCACCTCGCTTTTTGCAGGGCTTTGCGGCTCGCTTTGTGGCTCAAATTCAGCGCTTTGGCTGTGAATTTCGCCTTCAAATTTATCGCCACGCTCCTCAAAACCGCGCTTTGGCTCACTTTTGCTGTATTTAAAGCCCTTGCTGAGCTTCTCCCAAGCGGCGATTTCCTTGCGGTTCTCGTATTTGACGATGAGAAAGCGGATGACTTCCTCCGTGATACCAAGAAGTCGCTGCAACTCCGCTATGAGCGTGGTTGGCGCCCGAAAATACACGACAAAGTAGGTGCCGCGCTCGTATTTTTTGATGGCGTAGGCTAGCTTGCGAGTGCCCATAGGCACGACAGACTCGACCTCGCCGCCGTTTTTGGTTAGGATTTCTTTGACGAAATCGACCTTTGCGCCCACTTCATCCTCCGTGAGCGTTGGTTTTAAGATGAATAAAACCTCGTAGTGTTTCATTTTTTCTCCTTATGGATATATAGCCCACACGCCCTTAAAATCGGCGTTTGCGCCGCTTTTGCGAGTAGGCAAGGATTTTGCAAAATGGTAATTATAGCAAATTTTTGTTTAATTTGCGCAAAAATTTGTGAAATTTTTAAATTTTCGCTCGAAATTCAAGGCTATTTTTTAAAAAAGCATTTGGAATTAAGCAGTTTTCAAGGCAAAATCAAAGCTACAAATCGCGCTCAACGCCGTTGCCCACGCGCGAAACTCGAAATTAAAATTTCGTTCGCGCGGGTCAAAGCGTTTCGCTTCATTTTGCGCTTTGATTTTGCGGAGTTTCTACCGCGATATTAAGCCAAATTCGCCCTCACAAAGGCAGAGTCCGCCCTGCTGTCGATGATGAGGGGCTTGTTTTGCCTTTCGCTGATGAAATTTAGCAAAGCTTTAAGGCTTTGCAAAAGCGAGGCGCAGGCACTATAAGCCACGCCCTCAATCCCCAAGCCGCCGCACAGATAAATGAGCGGGAAACGCCAAGCCTTGCTTATATCGAGCTTTGCGCCGTTTTCATCAAAGCTAAGCTTTATGTCAAAGGGGCTGGCGTGTTTGAATTTATAGCTAGCCGCGATTTCAAAGAACTCTTGCAGACTTTTAAGCCTCTCACCCCTTGCTAGCACGAAAATGTATTCAAAAAATTTGCCTATATCGCCGCTAGGACAGGGGTTTTCGTCATAATTTTGCTCTATAAAGGCGAAATTTTGGGCGAATTCGTCCTTGTAGGACTGCACCAAGCTCGCCCCTATCTTGTTTTTGGCTAAATTTTGCAAGATGAGTTTCACATTGCTTTCAAATTCAAAGCTCAAAAAGTCGCAAAGTCCGTTTTCTCCGTTATAAAACAGCCCAAATTTCTCTCCAAAGCCCAAAAATACGCTGTTTGCCTCCGCTTTTTCGCCAAATTTAAGGCTTGAAAGCTCATCAAATGGGGTTTTCAGCAGCGAAAAATCCTTGTAAGCGCTGTCATTGCTCATCGGCTGCTCGTAAAAGCCAAAATCATCCCAAAAATGCGGCTCGCAGCACGCCATACAGCCGTGCCCGGCTTGGACCGGCCACGAGGTTTTGGCGTTGAATTTGGTTTTGGGGCAGTTGTTGTAGGTGTAGGGACCCTTGCAGCCGATTTTAAACAAGCACGCACCGCTCTTTGCGAGCTCATCGTCAAATTTTTCGGCGAAAATTCCGCTTTCAAACTTTGCCTTGCGCTCGCACATATCGTGCAAACACTTGCCATAAGCCCATTTGGGGCGGTTTCTCTCATCTAAATTCGGCGTGGTGTGAAAGAGGGCGTAAAAGCACAAATTTGCCACTATGTTTATGTCGCTGGGCGGGCAGCCTGGCACTTGCACGACTTTTTGGCTTAAAACCTCGCTGATACCGCAGCACTTGCTAGGGTTTGGCTGCGCTGCTTGCACGCCGCCATAGCAGCTACAAGTGCCTATGGCAAATATCGCGCTCGCCTTGCTTGCAGCCATTTGCAAATGTTCAAAACCACTATCTCCCTTTGCCCCTATGGTGAGAAAATGCGTGTCAATCGCCGCCACGCCGCCCTCCACAGCCAGCACAAATTCATCGCCACTTTCCAAAAGCTGCTCCAAGCTAAGCTCAGCCTGCCAGCCGTTTGCTATCATCAAGGTTTCGTGGTAATCCAGCGAGGCAAAATCCAAAATGAAGTCCGCTAAATTCGGCGTTATGGTGCGCACGAAACTCTCTGTGCAGCCCGTGCATTCGGCTAGATGAAGCCACACGACTTTAAGGCGCGGGGAAAGCTCTAAAACGCGGTGTGCGAGGGGGAGGAAGTCGCTTGGAAGGGCGAGATTTTTGAGCAAGGACTCGACTATTTTTATGTCAATGTCCTTTGGCTCGGTGTTTGCGCCGCTTTTGTCGTTTTCAAGCGCGGCGAGCCTTCGTTCTAGCAGGGCTTTTAGCTCATCGTTGCTTAAATCAGCCATTTTTTATCCTTTGTAGCTAAATTTTAGGCGAGATTATAGCAAAAATTCAGTAAATCTAAGATTAAACAAATCATAAATTTGCGAAAAAATTTTAAATTTTATGTAAATTTATGAGAAATTTTGGTTGAATGGGGGTGGAGTGTGGTTGATTGGATTAACAAGAATAATTATTTTGAGATTTCGGTTCTTTTTTAAAAACCCTTATATTC
>CAVJSG010000037.1:0-13322 GCA_963651895.1 Campylobacteraceae bacterium | reverse complement strand
ACTTAATCCGCTCATACGGATTTTTCTTTTGGGTCAAAGCGTTTCGCTTCATTTTGTGCTTTGATTTTGCTTTTTGTATTTCTTGCACCCAAAAATGCGACTCTGTCGCGTTGTGAATTGTTTCTGTTTGGCAATGCCACACCTCGCAATGACTGATGCCTGTGCAAATTTTGTTAAAATCACTAAATTTTAACACTTTTAGAAAACCCAAAAATTTATCACTTTAAAATTTCAATGACAAATTTTCTCCCTCACTTTCGCCCCCACTGCCAAAAGTAAATTTAAAATTAACAAAACAAAAACGCCAAGCGGCACGGCGGTGCCATCGCCTGTGGCGTAGGAATGCTTGCCGCTGAGAAAATAATTCACCCCAAAATAAGTCATCAGCAGCACGAAAAAGCCCACGCAAGCCCCGCAAAATAGCACAAATGGCGAATTCAAACCCCGCACAAACCGCGCGTGCAGCACCATCACAAAGACCACGAGTAGCACCAAGCTCCAAGTTTCCTTTGGGTCCCAGCCCCAGTATCGCCCCCAGCTCTCATTTGCCCACACTCCGCCAAAAAATGTCCCTATTGCCAGCAAACTCGTGCCCAAAATCAGCATTATCTCGCATAAAATCGCCAAATTCCCAGCATCGCGGCGCAGTAAAAGTGCCACCAAGCCCGATAAACTCGCCAAATACGCCAGCACGAAAAAGGCATAACTCGCTGTGATGGTGCTTACGTGGATGTTGAGCCAGTGGCTTTTTAGCACGGGCATCAGCGGCGTGATTTGCGGGTCCATAAAGCCCAAGTTCGCCACCCAAAGCACCACGCCCACCCCAAAGCCGCAAAGCGCCAAAAACAAGGCATTTCGCCCCAGCACCACGCCAAAAACGCTCATCACAAGGGCGATTAAGAGCATCGACTCGTAGGCGTTGCTCCACGGCGCGTGCGCTCCGACAAACCAGCGCAGCGCAAAGGCGGCGGCAAAAAGCACAAAACTCACGCCAAAAAGGGCTTGGGCGGCAAGGTGTAAATTTTTGTTTAAATTTCGTTTAAATGTGGCGCAAAAAAGCAGCGAAAATAAAAGCAAAAGCGAAAAAATCAAATAAAATTTGCCAAGAGTTGCGAAAGCATCGGTGTTTAGCAACAAATTTTCCGCCCAAAGCGTGAATTTTCCGGGCATCAGCCGCTCGCCCTTACGCGCTTGGTAGCTTTTCAGCTCGCTTAGCGCGGCGTTTGCCTTGCGAAAATCCCCACCCTCAACCGCATCGTAAAGGGCATTAAAATACTCCTCAAATATCGCTTGCACCGCGCCTGCCGCGCCAGGAGCTAGCTGCTGCAAGGCTTCGCTAGGCGAAAGCCACGCGCCGCCGTCCTCGCTAGGCACCACGCGCAAAAGCTCCGCGCGAGTCGTGGCGATGAGCAAATTCACAGCCTCATCCACCGCGATGATGTCCTTCTCGTAGGCGTTTTTTTGCGCCTTGCTTTGCGCGGCTTTTAACTCGGCGGCGAGTTTGTAATCGCCGTTTTTATAAACCTGCTCAACCGCGATGAAATCGCCCTTTGCGCCGATAAATTCACGCAGCTGCGCGGTTTTTACGCGAATTAAAGGCAGGCGCAAAAACTCATCATAATAAAGCATCGCGCCCAGCACTAGTTCGTGGTGCGAGAGCCCTAGTGCCGAGCTTTTGTGCGCGATTTTGTTGATGATGTCAAGGGTGAGTGCGCCAAAGGGCTTCACACGCCCCTCGTAGCTAAGCACGGGGATTTTGGCAAAATTCGCCGCGTGCGTTTTAAATTCGTTTGTTTTTAATTTACTTATAAGCTCATTATTTGCGGCTTGAATTTCTGCGGAGAGTTCAAATTCGAATTTGGTTGAATTTTCATTTAAATTTGCGCTTAAATTTTGTTCGTTTTGGCTTAAATTTTGACTTAAATTCGCATCCGCTTTTAAAGGCGTGGCGGCAAACAAAGCCGCGGCGAAAATCGCAAAAACAAAGGCGAAATTCAGCCGCCTACAAAGGCTCAAAAACCGCCCATTTTTCGCAAAAAGCGAGCAAATCAGCCCCACAAAAAGCAGCGCGTAACCCGCGTAGGTAGGGACTTTGCCGGGGTCTTTATTTAGCGTAAAAAGCGCACCCTGCCTATCCTCATCAAGCGAACTCAAAAACAAGCGATAACCCCCAAAATCCGCAGGCTGACTCATCGACAGGCTAGCCTCTTGGCTGGAATTTTCTTGCAAAAAAATCACCTCCGCGCCAAAGGTCGAGGGGCTAGCAGAGCCCGGGTAGTTTTGCGTTTGCAAGTCCTGCAAAAACACCGCAAAGGGCAGTTTTATAAAACGCGCACCCCAGCTTATTAAAATTTCATTATCTTTAAATTTAAACTCGCTCAACGCCTCGTCAAAGAAATTTTGCGCCAAAACATTGCTAGCGTTCTCATCCTTGTGGCTGACTGAGAGCTGCACCATTGGAAAGTGCGTAACGGGGGGCATCGCGGGCTTAAATTCATCAAATTTCACCACAAATTCATCGCCGTTTAGCACTAATTTTTGCGGCTCAAAGCCCTTTGTGATGGCACCACCCAAAAGTCCCAAAGGCTTGGCGATAAAGCTTGGCAAATACCGCCCAAAGAGCTCGCCGTAGTCATTTAGCGGACTTATGAAAATGGGAAAAAACGCCTGCTCGATGCTGCCATTTTTCTCGCTGATGACGATGATGTTTTGGTTTTGGCTAATCGCGTTTGATGAAAGCTGCTCTTTTTTGATATGAAGCGAGCTTTCAAGCCCAGCAAAGCGCGTAATCCCAGCACCTGCGATGATGAGCAAAATCGCCGCGTGAAAGGCAAAACTCGCTTTTTTTCGCCACATTTTGTGCCGCACGATGAGCCCAGCTAAAAGCACGAAAATCAGCGCGTGCAGGGCGTTGAAAAAGGCGGTGTTATAAATAAGGATTTTCGCGTCCCACACGCCGAAGTCGTTTTCCACGAAAGTGCCCAGCGCACAGGCGCAAGCGTAGATGAAAAGCAGGGCAAACAAAAGGTAAAAATTGAAAAAATACTTCATAAATTTTCCTTAAATTTAGTGGTAAAATTCGGCATAAATTTCTCAAAATCAAATTTGAATTCACGGCTATTTTTAACAAAAACTAAATAATTATAAAACCCCATCCAGCAAATTTTGCAGCCGCGCACCATCTACCACGCCGCTGTGTCGCAGCAAAACCCTGCCCTGCGCGTCCGCCACCACGATGAGCGGCACGCCAAAGGTGTTGTTTAGGGCTTTATCAAAGATGAGATTGCCCGCACCCACGGCTATGTCGTAGTTTATGCCAAATTCGGCTTTGAATTTTTCGACCTCTTGGGCACTCAAATCCTCCATCAAAATGCCGATGATTTGCACCTTGTCGCCAAATTTCTCGCGCAAATTGCTCAAAATCTGCGCCTCGACCTTGCAGCTAGCACACCAAGAGGCGAAAAAGCTATACACGGCGGGCTTTTTTATGCTTGAAACAACCGCGTTTTCGCTTACTTGAATTTGCACGCTTTTACCCTTAAAAATTTCTAGCTCAAAGGACTTTGAAATGTCGATTTTATCGATATTTATTTCGCTTTCGCAAGCAGCAAAAAATAGCGCAAAAACAGCGCAAAATGTGGCAAAAATGGCTTTCGCAAAGCTTTGCATAAACACTCGCTTTTAAATTTTTGGCAAAATTATAGCAAATAAAGATTTAATTGTTTAAATTTCTTTCATAATCTCCACAAAGTCCCTATTTTCAAGCCTTGCGCCGTCCCTAAACACCGCGCGCACTAAATCCATCCCCACATAAAAATCCTTCATCAGCACCACGAACAAATACCGCCCAAAGTCCGTGCATTTAAGCGTTTTGCCCTCTTTTGTCAAAGCCTTTGCGAGTTTAAGTCCCAAAAGCTCGGCGCGTAGGGTTTTTTCAAGATTGCAGTTAAGGCTAGCGTTGAATTTATCGACATTTAGCTCGCCTGAAAAAATTTGAGTTAAAAAAATGTAGCGCAGAATTTCCTTGCGCTCAAAGCCCACGCTTGCTATGTTTGCGCTCTTTTTTTGCTCAATTAAGTCCGCGTAATGCCCCAAATCAAAGGCGTTTATCAAAAGCTCGCCGCCCAAAAAGCTGAAAGCCCCACTCCCCGCGCCCACATACTCGCTGTGAATGCTTACATACTCGTCATTTAAGGCAGTTTTTTCGCGCGAAAAACTCCACGCGTTGCCTCGCTCAAAGTCCTTAAAAAACTCGCAAATGACGCGGTAAAATTCGAATTCATTATCCTTAAAGCCCACGCCCAAAGCCTTGGCAATGCTTTCTTTGGTGAGATTTGACTTCATCAGCGGATAGGTTGTGATTTGCTGCGGGGCGAGGTTTTTGGCGATTTGCAAATCATTTAAGAGTTGTTTTTCGCTTTGCGAGGGGAAGTTGAAAATTAAATCAATACTAAACAAAGGTAAAATACCTATGGCTTTTGAGAGCTTTTCTTGCAGTATTTTACCCGAGCCAAACTTCTCGTAGCGCGAGACTTTGCGCAAAATTTCATCATCAAAACTCTGCACTCCACAGCTTAGGCGGTCGATAAGCCCCCTGAAAAGCCCTAATTTACTAGGCTCGATGTGGTTCGGGTCGCTTTCACACGAAATTTGCCCTATATTAAAGAGCCTTTTGGCAAGCTCCAAGGTCTGCAGCAGCTCGCTTTCATTTATCAAAGTCGTGCCGCCGCCCACAACCATAGTGTGAAAGTCAAAGCCGCGCTCTTTAAGGGCTACAAGCTCGGCGCGTAGGGCTTTGAAATAGCTTTTGGCAAGCGCGGGGGCGTAGTGGTATTTATGAAAGCTGCAATACGGGCAGAAAGTATGGCAAAATGGGATGTGGGCGTAGAGCATATATGATTTTTCAGGGCTTGGAGCGATGAATTTGGGCTGCAAACGCACTTTAAAGCTGTTTTTAAGGGCTTTTTGCATAGTGCGGTGCGAGTAGGCGAGGGCTAGTTTTTGCACGAAATTCATTTTATGCTTTCTTAAATAAATATAAAACAAATAGTTTTTAAACGAGTGATTATAGCGAAAAAGGTTTTATTTTAAGCAAAATTTACTAAAATTTGCCAAATTTTTTCAAAGGATGGCGAGATGAAGGACAAAATCATCGGCGATTTAAACGCGCTTTTCAAGACAAGGGGCGAATTTTACGCCTTTTTTGACGCGAAAATTCCAAAGTTTGCCGGCACAGAGCTTTTTGATTTTAAGGCGTTAAGGGCGAAAAATGAGGAAAATTCAGCAAATTTAATTTCTAGTCGCGGCGAAAGTGGCGAAAATTCAGCAAATTCAACCCAAAGCGTGGATAATGTGAATTTAGAGCAAATTTACAAACTTTTTCATCACTACGACTACGCCATCAGAAAGCTTTTGCCAAGTATTTATAAAGCCTATGAAATCGACAGCGAGAAGGATTTGAGTAAGGATTTTTAGGGCTTTTATGGTTTTGAGAATTCAAATTTTTGAGTAAAAATTTCGGCTAGTTTTAAAAAAGGCAACATAAAAAAGTCCCCTTTGTAAAGGGGACTTAAAAATTCACGCCACAAGGCAACGCCCTAAAATTCACGCCCAAACTAAAAGCCCAAACCACAAGCGGCTAGAAAGCGTATTTCACACTCAAATTCCCGCCGAAGTAGTTTAGTCCGCTGTCGTAATGTTTAAACACGCCCTCGATATCCAAACGCCAGCTGTTTATAGACAAAACTCGTCCGCCTAAATTCGCCGCAAAAAAGCCATCATAGCTTTCATTATCATAAGTCAAAGCCCCACTAGAAGCCCCACTCGCACCAAGCACGCTCACTGAAATGTCCTTTGCGGTATTGAAAAGCTTTTGCTCGTAGCCAAGTTTGAGGTAAGCGAAATTGCCGTTTTTAAAGGCGTAGCGAGCCTCCGCACCAGCTAAAATGTCCATTTTAAAATCACTCACACTATCCACGCCAAGTCCCAAAGTATCGAGCGTGTATGAGCCTTGATTGTTGTAGTAAAGTTGCAGCCCCGCAAAAGGCTTCACTGAAAACGCCTCCACGCCAAGCTCGTTAAAGCGATATCCCCCTGTCGCGCCGAGATTAAATTCATAGTCGTTAAAACTTGCACTAGAATTCAGCGCAGCCGCACTCGCCCAAGAGTTTTCTAAATCAAACATCCCCAAAACAAAATTCACATTCGCATCGATTTCCACAGCCTTTCCCAAAAAGTAGCGTCCAAAGCCGCCAAGTTGCAGCAAATTCGCGCTTAATTCATTGCTTTGAGTCGCCAAATCCTGCGAACTGCTGCCGTTTGCGTAGGCAAAGCTGCCTTGCGCGATATAATTTTCGCCAAAATAAGTCGCCCCCAAAGCAATGCCTAGCAAATGTCCGCTGATTTCGTCTCCGCTTAAACCGCCGCCAAAGGGCGTGGCAAAGATTTGCAGCCTGCCATCATCCGCGCTTTTGCGTTTTGCACCCCTTACACGCACGGCATCGCTGATTATGTGTGAATTTGTCGCATAATAAACCCCAGCCGACTCAGCCATAAAGCCCGCTATCGCGCCTTGCAGTTGTGCTGCGCTGCTGTCCATTTTAAAGGCGTTCATCATAGCACGAGGCTGCGCGATGACGCTTTCTTGGAGGGTTGTTTTTATGTCGCCCATAGCGTTTGTCAAATCCTGCTTGGAGATAGAAAGCCCAGCGTTTTTGACGGCGTTTTCTATTTCCTTTTGAGAGGCGTTGTCGTTTTCGTCAGTGCCTATGTTTGAGTAGCCTACGAGTTTGAGCGTGCCTGTGCTTTGTTGATAATCATAAGTGCCCTCGGCGTTTGTTATCTTTACGCCTTTGGTAGCGGCGTCATCGTTTGTAACTTCCTTAAAGCCGTCATCATAGGTTATGGCAGAACCGAGAGTTGATACAAAGCTATACTTTTTATTCAAATCCAAGCCGCTAATATCCACAAATATCAAGCCCTCGTTTTTGAAAGTGCCGCCGCCTAAAATAATCTGCGACAAAACCGCGTTACCGCTGCTTGTGTATTTTTTAAAGGTTATCTTACCCCCAGCCGCGTTTGTAAAGCCTTTGTTAGCCCACACGCCACCAGCTACATTCATTTCGCCTTTATTTTCAACGGCTTCGCTAAACATCGCAACCGCGTAATCCGTTGCATTTAAGTTAAATTTAGCACCGCTGGCATTTGTAAAGGCTTTTGAGAAGTTAGCGGTTTGATAATCCGCGACATTTATGCTAGAACCTGTGCTTGTGGTAACGGTTTCTTTAAATGTAGTATAACCATTGACATTTATAACGCCGCCTTGTTTTTGCGTAACTGCTTTGTTAAAGTTAGTAGTAACACTTGCATTTGCATTTATAGTGCCTGCATTATCTATGGCACTATCGATAGTGCCTTTGTTTGTCAGCGTGCCGTTGTTTGTTAGCTTGCCACTCGCTTCCAGTGTGCCTCTGTTTTCAAGCACTCCATTAGCCTCATTTGTTAAATTTGTTGCTTTTAGCACAGAATTAGTGTAAGTCATAAATGTGCCGCTGTTTGTGATGGTTTCAGCCTTGGCATACACATTATCGTTTCCTTCGCCGGCGTTAAATGAGGTTGAGTTTTTAAACGCATCAGCATCAGCACTATGAGTAAAAGTGCCTTTGTTGTCGATGGTTTTAACCTCTAATAGCGTATTATTGTTAAAATAAGCACCGCTATGATTTGTTATCGTAGCATTTGTGCCTTTGATAAATGCTAATTTACTCGAAGACTCACCATTAAGATTTGAATTCAGAAATCCGCCATAATTATCTATGGTGCCATTATTCATTGTTATTTTAAAGCCCCTATTACTAAATCCATAAGTGATTTTACTCATACCCATACCTTCGCTACGATTTTCTATTTTTGTGAGGGTTGCAGTGTGATAGTCCCTAAGCACTAGATTCATACCTTTCGTTATTTTAAAGCTAGTAACATTATCTGGAAAAATTGTGGTTCCCGGAAGTTTGCCATCTGTGGTGTAGGTAATGTCATAGGTAATTATATAGTTATTGGCTGCCGCAGGACTAGCACAAAGTGCCGCCACTACGAGAGAGAGAGAGAGAGAGAGAGAGAGAAATTCCCCGCCCTTTTAAACTGCATTTTGGGCATTTTCAAGGCTTGAAGTGCCGAAAAAGCGTGAATTTTTAGCAAATTCAGCCCTTTGGCAGCTAAAATAGCGTGAATTCTCAACGAATTCAGCTTCAAGGCTTTAAACGCCCAAAACGCGTGGGAAACAAGCGACTTAAAAGCCGCAACTCGTGCCAAAACCGCCGCACCAGCGTGCGTGAATGTAGTTTGTGTCATAATGACTCCTTTAAAAAAGATTTAAGTCGAAATTATACAACTTTAAACCTTAAAGTTAGCTTAATTTTTTTTAAAATTTGGGAAAATTTGTAAATTTTTGTGAATTTTCGTCATTGCGAGCGGTTTTTTAAGAAACGCAAAAAATGCAAGAAATGCCGTCATTGCGAGCGAGCGCAACTGCGCGAAGCGTAGCCATAACGCGATAAAGTTGCATTTTTGCGTAAATTTTTACTTAAAAATCGCGCTTTACGCTATTGTGGATTGCTTCGCTATACTCGCAATAATAAATTTTCCAAATTTTACCCCAAATTCTAAAAAATTTAGACACTTTTTTTAAAATTGTGCTACGCTATCATCGCGAGACTACATAGCAGCCTAAGCAATCCATAAGCCCCTAAATTCAGCTTATCTTTATCGACTGCTCCACAGAGAAAAAGCGAAAGGTTAGCAAATTCTGCACGATGCCAAAAAACACCATAAAAATGGTAAATGAGCTGCCCCCGTAGCTGAAAAACGGCAGCGGGATGCCCACCACAGGCGCGAAACCTATGGTCATTAGGACATTTACGGCGGTGTAGGTAAAGATGAAAAGCGCTACACAATTTACCGCCACGCGTGCGAAATAATCGCCCCTTAACTTGCGGTTGAGGCTGAGTAAGTGGAAAATCAGCAGCGCGTAAAGGCTTAAAACCAAAGCCCCGCCGACAAAGCCAAAGCGTTCGATGGTGTAGGCAAAAATGAAATCGCTTGTCGAAATGGGCAGGAATTTAAAGTGCGTTTGCGTGGCTTCTTCGGTGCTTTTGCCCATCATTCCGCCGTTTCCTATGGCTATTATCGACTGCTGCACCTGGTAGCTGGGCTTTTCGGAGAGAAAATCGTGTATGCGCTGCTTCTGGTAGGGCTTTAAGAGGTTCGCGTAAATGAGCGGCGAGCTTATAGCGGCGACTAGAAAGATGCTGAGCCAAATTTTGTGATTGACGCCGATGATGAAAAGTGTGCCAAAGCCCACGATAAAAAGCACCGCCGCAGAGCCTAAATCAGGCTCGCTGGCGATGAGAAAAAAGGGCAAAAGTATGTAAAAACTGAGTTTGCAAAAATCTTTTAGCTTGTAACCGCTTTTTGGCGGGGGTTTG
Organism: Campylobacteraceae bacterium; assembly: GCA_963651895.1. GTDB lineage: Bacteria > Campylobacterota > Campylobacteria > Campylobacterales > Campylobacteraceae > Campylobacter_D. The sequence goes on along the minus strand of CAVJSG010000037.1, from coordinate 3,840 downwards.
CGGTAGATGAGGTAGGCGAGCATTAGGATAAATGAGGGTTTGAAAAGCTCGCTAGGCTGCAAAGTGAAGTGAGTAAAGGGGATTTCAAGCCACCGCTTCGCTCCAAGCCGCTCCACGCCGAAAATATCCACGCTTAACAGCAAGCAAATGTTTATCCAGTAGAGAAAGGGGATGAGCCACGCGAGCTTTCGCAGGGGCAGCAGAAAAAACAAAAGCCACGCCAAAAAGCCCACAGCCGTGTAGATGAGCTGCTTTTGCCCCAAAAATTCGTTCGCCTCCCACACCAGCACCAGCGAGATGAGGCACAGCGGCACTACCAAAAACAGCTGCACGAAGTCAAAATGCGTCAAAACCCTTTTGTCAATGCTTATCACGGCGGTTCTTTCTTTTGTTTTTTTCGTTTTTTTTGCTGAAATTTGGGGAAAATTATAGTGAAAAAAGCTAAATTTTTGGTGAATTTTTTGTGGAATTTGGCGTTTGGAATTTGGGGGAATTTTTGGGATAAATTTGGGGTAAAATTTGACAATTTGCGTAAATTTTTGGTAAATTTTTGAGTTTTTGGGGTAAATTTGCGAAAATTCATTGAATTTCAACGCTTTTTTGAAAAATAGCCTTAAATTCAACCCAAATTCACAAAAATTCACAAAAAAATTGCAAATTTAAAAAGCCACTAAATATCTATCTCAATCCCCACCGGAGCGTGATCTGAGCCAAAAATATCATCGCGGATAAAAGCGTTTTTCAACGCCCAGCGCAAATTTTCGCTGATAAAAAAATAATCAATCCGCCAGCCCACATTTTTTTCGCGCGCCTTCATCCTGTAACTCCACCACGAGTATTTTTCGGGCTCATCGCCGTGAATGGCGCGGAAAGTATCGATAAAGCCAGCCGCTAAAAGCTCGTCTATCCACGCGCGCTCGATGGGCAAAAAGCCAGAAGTATTGGCGTTTGCCTTGGGGTGAGTTAAATCAATCTCCCTGTGCGCCGTATTTACATCGCCGCAGATGATGATTTTCTCGCCCTTTGCGAGTAGTTTTTTAAGGTAAGCCAAGAAATCAGCGTAGAATTTCATCTTGTAAGCGAGCCGAACCTCGTCTTTTTGCCCATTTGGGAAGTAAATGTTAAACAAAATGGCGTTTTTTAAGCGGTGTTCGAGCACTCGACCCTCGTTATCCTCGGCAAATTCGCACTTCGCGCTCTCGCATTCAAAGTCGCAAAGGCTCATAACGCCAGAATACCCAGCCCTAGCGGCGGAGTTTGAAAACACATTTTTGTAGCCAAGCTCATAAACAGCCTTTGGGAACTTGCTCTCATCTGCCTTTATCTCTTGAAAGCCCACGAAATCAGGCTTTTCGCGCCCTATCCACGCTAAGGCGCCCTTGTCGCAAATGGCGCGCAAACCATTGATATTCCACGATATGAGGGTCATTTTTGTCCTTTTGTTTTTTTTGAATTTTTTGGTAAATTTTTTAAATTTTTGCGTGAAATCTAGCAAAAATTCGCCGCCTTTAAAAACGGGGCTAAATTTTTAGCAAATTTTTTAAATTTCAAACGCAAAATTTAGCAAATTTTGCCTTTTAAAGCCTATTTAAAAGCCCTTTAAACGCCATTTAAAAGATGAAATTCTAACCAAATTTTAGTAACGCAAAAGCCCAAAAAGTGTGCAAATTCGCCAAAAATTCACACAAAAATGCTAAAATCGCCCACAAAAAGCCAAAAAAAGTGAAAAAATGAAACCAAAATACAAATTCTTTGCCAACTGGGGCTACGCTATGGCGGGGCTTTGGGCGATGTTGCGAGGCGAAGTGGCGTTTAGGTTAGAGCTCGCCATCATCGTCCCAGCCCTCGTTCTCAGCGTGCTTTTGCCCGTGAGTATGGAGACGCATATCGCTCTCATAGGCGTTTTACTCATCATCATCATCGCAGAGTGCCTAAACACCGCCATCGAAGCCTGCGTGGATTTAACTACTAGCGAATTTCACGCGAAAGCAAAGCTGGCAAAGGACTGCGCGAGCGCGGCTGTCTTTGTGAGCATCGTCCTAGCCCTTGCTACTTGGGCGTTTGTGCTTTATAAACTCTGCGAAACTTGGAAACTTGTGTGATTTGGCTTGGGGGTTTTGTATTAAAATTTGTTTTAAATGTCGTTTAGAGTAAATTTTACGCATAAATTTCATCATAAAAGCGTTTGAAGCGTTTGTGAAAGAAAAAGTATTCATCGGGGCGTGCCCTTATCATTTCCTCGCAGCATTTTGCCTGATATGCGCTTAATTCCTCTTTTGTCGCAAGTGCGGCGTCAAGGGGGGCAAAGCAACGCACGGCGTATTTTTCACCCCTTTGATACACAAAAGCCGGGATTAAAAGTGCGCCCACTTTTTTGGCGATTACGCTAGCACCGGCGTTCCAATTCACTTTTTTTCCAAAGAATTCAACCACCACGCTTTCGCTATCGCTCGCATCTTGGTCGGGCAAAATGCCTAGCGCGCGCCCATTTTTCAGTGCCGCGAGCATTTTTTTCGCCCCGCCGATTTTATCGATAAGCTCGATATCAAAGTGCTGCGTGCGGCTTTTGGCGAGCAGCTCGTTCATCACCTTGCTATCAAGCGTGCGCGTTACGATGGAAATGCCGCCAAAATTGCTCGCATAGATGAAGGGGATGAGCTCCCAGCAGCTAAAATGCGCCGTGATAAAGACTAGCGGGCGTTTGCTAGCAATCGCCTCTTGAAAAACGCCCATATCATCGATACTCACAAGCTCTTTTATCTCGCTAGGCGTGGTTTTTTGGCGTTTTAAGAACTCAAAGCCAAATTTAGCGAAATTTTTGTAAATTTGCCGCGCAAGTTGCGAAATTTGCACCTCGCTTTTTTCGGGGAAGCAAAAACGCAGATTTGCTTTTATGATTTTTTTGTGCTTGAAATTCAGCGCGTAGGCTAAATTTGCAATGTCGCGCGCCACGATTTTTAGGGCTGAATTTGGTAAAAGGGAGAGGAATTTTAAAAAATAGTAAAGCACCAAATACAATAAATCCACAAATTTCACTTGAAGTCCTTTAAAATCGGGGTTTGAGCGAAAGCCGCAAATTTCATTTCAGCAACCCCTTCGCAAGCGTGAAAATCCTTTTCTCATCGATATTTTGTATGCAAAAATCGTTTTTATCAATGTGCTTGGTATCACTTATGAATTTTCCGCTGTCAATCACCTTATTTATGGGCGTTTGATACGCATTGCGGTAGCTTGGAGTCGCCCCAAAAATCGTAATGGAGGGCTTGTTCATCGCAAAGGCAAGGTGCGTGGGACCGCTGTCGTTGCCGATGATTAAATCGCAGAGCGAGCTTAGGGCGATAAGTTCTTGCAAATTTAGGCGCGGGGCAGGCGCGATGCTCGCTTTTGCCACATCCTTTGCTACGAATTTAGCGAATTTTTTCTCATTCTCGCTGCCCCAGCAAAGCCAGATTTTCGCGTCCTTGTAGCGAGCGAGCAACATAGCGCAAAGTATGGCTACGCGCTCTTTTGGGTAGTTTTTGTTCGCCGCGCTTGAACCCGTATGCACGAGTATGTTGCGTTTTGCGAGGGGCATTTTGGCTTTGATTTTAGCAAGTGCAGCTTTTTGGGGTGCGAAACAGGGGGCTTTTGCCAAAATTTCAGCCGCGCCCACGCTTAAATTTAGGGCGAAATTCATTAAAGCGACATTGCGTAAAATGATATTTTCGCTGTATTTTAGAGCCATTTTGTGCCTGTAAAATAGGCTCGCCGCGCTTTCTTTTAGGCTGTGTTTGTCGAAGCCATAGGCTCGCTTTTGCCACATCCTTTGCTACGAATTTAGCGAATTTTTTCTCATTCTCG
>CAVJSG010000036.1:9306-13494 GCA_963651895.1 Campylobacteraceae bacterium | reverse complement strand
AGGCAAAGGTGTAGAGTAAGCCGTCATTGCGAGCGGTTTTTGTAAAATTTGTAAAAACCGCTCGGCAATTCATAAAATCCACAAAATTCACGCAAATTTGCATAAATTCGCGTGAATTTCACTAAAAATTTGTGCCTAAAAAGCGGCGTAAATTTCACGCCCTAAAAGCTGTAAATGTAGCGCACGCCTATTAGCGAGGGGCGTTTGAATTTGATGGTGCTGCCATCGCTGTATTCGCCCTTTGCATCCATAAATGTGCGGCGGTAATACACCTCGACTCCGTGATGGCTAAAAAGGTTCGCGCGCACGCCGACATTCAAGCCCACATCCACGCCGCTGACCTTGTTGTCCCAAGTGCCGCTAGCGTTTGCGTATCTCCCCCAAGCCTTGTTTGAGTAAAAAGCCCAGCCTAGCGATACGCCGCCAAAGACGCCCACATCGGCTTTCTCAAAGCTTAAAAAGTTGAAAAGTGCATCCACAAAGGCATCCACGCCGCCTGCCCTCCATCTTGGCTCGTTTTCATCGCTTTGGCTGCTAATATCTATCATATCGATGATGCCGCCAAAGCGGATGCCAAAATTCTGCGTGAAAAAGCGTTTCGTGCCCAAAATTATGGGGATGCCTATCGCACTTACGGTGTCGTTGTAGTAGCTTTCGTAGCTTATATCCACAGACGAACGCGCCACGCCCACGCCGATGAAAGCGCCGTTTTCCTCAGCCACTGCAAAAGTAGCCCCCAAAAGCCCTACCATAAGGGCGATTAACATTTTTTTCATATTTCCTCCTTAAAAAAATGTTGTCATAACAAATGCCTTAAAAGCGTGAATTTTCCGCATTTTAAGGCGAGTTTTGGCTTTAAATTTATCTCATTTAGAGCGTGAATTTTTGTTTTTCAAATGGCAAATTTCTCGTTTTTAAACGAATTTCGCCGCGAATTTTTACCTTAAATCGCTTTTAAATTCACAAAAATCCATAAATTTCGCCCTAAAATAACCATAAATTCGCGCCCAAAACAAAGCCAAACTCTCGGCAAATAAATTCACGCCAAAGCCCTATTTTACCTCATATTTACTCAGCCAATCATTATCAAACGCCTGCTGCGCCCTCATCGCCGCCGAGCCATACCATATCAAAGCCCACATAGAATCGTGGATTATGCCGTTGTTGCCAAAGAAAAACTCGTGCTCATAGGTGAAAACGACCTTGATTTGCCCGCCCTTGTCAAAGGCGAGATAAACATAGTCCAAGTCCCGCAGGTATTTGCGGCTTGTGTTGTTGATGGAGTCGTAGCTGTCTTTGTGATAGTAGGGCAGGCTTATGCGAGAGCCTGTCAATAGGGCGTTGCGATACTTTTTTATGCTCAAACCAAGCTCGGCACAGCTTTTGACAAAGGCTTGATACTGCTTGTTTGATTCCGCCACGCCGCTGTTTAGGTAGTCGCCAAGTGCCTTTTGATAAAGCTCTGCGCGCCCCTTGCGCCCCCAATCATTCGTAACATTGTTGCGTTTTAGCTCGCTAACCTTGTAAATCATCGCGTCTCCGTTATCAGAGAATTTAACCTCAAACGAGCCTAAAAAGCCGCTTTCAAGCTCGGGCATTTTCGCCATAAAAGACTTGGTAAATTCGGGGTATTGACTAGCCTGCATAGCCTTTTTTTGCTGCGTGCTTGGCTTTAAACTGCTAGCGACTTCGCCCATAGTGCTGCACGCCGTCAATCCCACGAAAATCGCCGCCACGCAAGCCGTAAATTTAGCCGTTTTTAAAACGGCAACGCCTAAAAATTTGCTAGAAACCATAGTTTTCTCCTTAAAGTAAGATTTTTATCAGTTTGCACTGAGCGAAAATTTGGGGAAAATTTATGAAAGTTTTTGTGAAAAATGCTGCCGTTGCGGACTTTGAGAATGCAAAGCGTGGTAAATTCACGCTTTTTGTGGCAAGGCGTGGCGAATTTGCCCGCCTGCTCGTCATTGCAAGGCGTGAAACGCCGAAACAATCCATAAATAAATTTGTGAATTTTTGGGTAAAAATTTGAAAACTTTGGCGAAATTCACTCCCCTTGCGTGAATTTTTGAATGAAAATGCGTGAAATGGGATAAAAATTTGCGAATTTTTAGAAAATTTAAAGTGAGAAAATTTAGAAATTTTAAAAAGAATTTTGGAAAAGAAATTTAAAAATGATTTCAGAAAACGCCCACTAACGAGAGAGAGAGAGAGAGAGAGAGAGAGAGAGAGTAACCCTCGCCCCTCGCCATTGTAGTGTGTTTGCCAAATAACCGCCCACGCTGCGTGCTTGGCTGTTCGGCATTTGCCTTTCACAAACCACCCCACGCTGTGCCATTGCACCTCGCGCGTTGCTGTTTGCTTGTAATTTCGCTAGAATTGCTTTCAAGTTTTGTCCTTTTTAAAAGTTTTTTGAAAACGATTTGAAATTATAACCAAAAATTTGTTAATTTTTGCTTAAAAATTTATAAAATTATGAATTTTTTTGGAAATTCCCATAAATTCACGCTTTTCTAAACATTGCAAACTCTAACAGCTTGCCACTTATGGATTTGCGCTTACGCGAGTCGGTGCTACGCACAGACGCCACGCTTCAACTTTGTCTCGCTCGCAATGGCGAGTAGTTAGGCATTTTTTGAATTTTAAAGAGTATTTAAAAAGCGTTTAAAGCCCCATCCGCAAGGGAGGGGCTTTGCTGGGCAATGACAGCGTTTGAGATAAATTTAATCCCTAAATTTCATATCCAAGCTTTTTGCGCTTTGTTTGATGGTTTTTTCAGCATCATCCTCGGCGTTAAAGCCGCCGCCAAAGGCTTTGATGATATCCACTACTGAGCTAAGCAAGCTATACACGGAGTTTTCGTAGTTTAGCTTGGCGTTGAGGTAGCTTTGGCGGGCGCTTAAAAGGTCTTCGAGCGAGCTTGAACCATTGTTGTAGCGGATTTGGGCGAGGTTGTAAATTTTCTCTTGGCTTTCAAGCAAATCCGCGTAGTTTTTCTCGTTTAAAAACGCGCTTTCTCGCTGCACCAAAGCCGTCCTTACCTCGCCAAAGGCTGTTTTTAGCGTGCTTTCGTAGTTTAAATACGCCTCATCCTTTGCGAGTTTTGCCGTATCGACATTGTAACTTATCTCGCCCCATCTAAAAATAGGCATCAGCGCGCTCGCCCCCGCACTCCACGCCACGCTGTTTCCTTGCAAAAGCCTGCCTAGTTCGACACTTTGAAAGCCTAGCAAGCCTGTTAGCGAAATGCTAGGTAAATATGCCGAGCGAGCCACGCCCACTAGGTAGTTTCGCTGTTCTAACCTCGCCAAAGCCGCCCTTATATCAGGGCGTTGAAGCAAGATTTTGCTGCTTATGCCCTGTGGCAGCTCCACTTTAAAATCCGCGATTTTGGTGTAGGGTAGCGTGCCGTAGAGAATTTCGTTTAAATCAGACGACACAAGTATCATCAAAGCCTGTGCGTTCGCGTCTCGGCTGGCTTTGAGCGAGGTAAGCTGCACCCTCACGCTTTCAAGCTGAGCCTTGTAGTTGTAAAGTTCATACTCGCTTATGGCGCCCACGCGGCGTTGGGTTTGTTTGAGCTCATAGGATGTCGTGTAGTCCTCTAAGGTTTGCGCTAAAACCTCGACTTGGTTGTTTAAATTTATAGCGTTGAAGTAGAGTTTGACGACATTTGCGATGAGTGAAAGCCGCGCGGCTTCAAAGTCATAAATGCTTGCCTCATAAGCCTTGCTTGCGGCTGAGTAGCTGTCGCGGTATTTGCCCCACAAGTCGAGTTCGTAGCTTAAATTCAGCCCCAAATTAAAGCTGTTGTTTATGCTTGAAACCCCGTAAGGCGAGGCGTTTTCGGGGGTTTTGGCGCGGGTCGCACCCGCACTTGCATTAACCTTTGGCAGCAAATCGCTGCGATTTATCCCCAGCGTAGCCGCGGCTTGCTCAAAACGCAAGAATGAAATTCGCAAGTCGGTGTTGTTTTTAAGCGCCTTTTGCACGAGGGCGTTGAGGTTTTTGTCGTTAAAAATTTTCCACCATTCCTTGTCAAATTTAACCTCATCGCTCTCGCTGCCCATTTCGCATTTCGTGCCGTTTTGCTCCAAGCAAGCATTTAGGGGCACATTTGCGTTAAATTTTGCCTGAGGCGTGTCCATCCAAGGTTTTAGTGAGCAGCCTGCGAAGGCAAAAGCCGCC
>CAVJSG010000036.1:0-9296 GCA_963651895.1 Campylobacteraceae bacterium | reverse complement strand
CGTCCATCCAAGGCTTAAACGAGCAGCCCGCAAGGGCAAAAGCCGCCGCCAAAGCGATAAATTTAGAAATTTTACTCATCTTTTTTTCTCCCTATTTTTTTGATGCTCTTGCCCATTTTTGCGCCTGTTTTTTGCGCGGCGCGTTTGATGCTAGCACCGAAAAACACGGCTATGCGGCTTAAATATCTCTCGCTAAATCTCTCCAAAATGTAAAAGAACAGCGGCACAAATATGATAGCAAGGGTGCTTGCGGCTATCATACCGCCCACAAGCCCTGTGCCAAGTGCGTGGCGGCTTGCCGCGCCCGCACCGCTTGCGATGACAAGGGGGAAAATTCCAAGGCAAAATGCCAAGGATGTCATACAAATGGGGCGAAATCTTAAACGCGCCGCTTCAAGGGCTGAGTCAAAGAGATTTTTGCCTTTAAGGTGCGCTTCCATCGCAAATTCTACGATTAAAATGGCGTTTTTCGCCGCCAAGCCCACCAGCAAAAGCAAGCCCGTTTGAAAATAAATGTCGTTGTTTAGCCCCCTAATCCAAGTAAAAAGCAGCGAGCCAAACACCGCAAAGGGCACAGCCGTAACGACAGCCAAAGGCAGCAGCCAGCGTTCGTATTGAGCCGCGAGTATCAAAAACACAAAGACAAGCCCTAGCATAAGCGAGGTCTGCCCTGCCCCACTGCTTGTTACCTCTTGGTAAGAACTGCCCGCCCAAGCTATGGTGTATTCGTCCCCTAGCACCTCTTTGGAAAGGGCGGCTATGGCTTCTATGGCTTGCCCTGAGGTGTAGCCAGAGGCTGGTTCGCCTTGCACAAGGGCTGCTGGGAAGAGGTTGAAGCGTTTGACATCATCAGGTCCCATAGTGCGTTCGAGTTTGACGACTGAGCTTAAAGGCACCATTTCACCGCTGCTTGAACGAACATATATGGAATTTAGCGCGTTTTGGGTGTTGCGGTATTCGCCCATAGCACGGACATTGACTTGGTAGTTTTTGCCATACATAGGAAAGTCATTGACATAGTAGTTGCCTATGGTTGCGGCTATGGTGGTGAAAACCTCACTCACGCTAAGTCCATAGAATTTGATTTTGTCCCTATCTATGACGGCTTTAAACTGCGGAAAGCTAGTATCTAGCGTGGTGCGCACGCTTTGTAAGACTGGGTTTTGATTTGCCGCAGCCACTAGCTTATTTACATCAGCTTGAATTTGCTCATAGCTTTTGCCGCTGCGGTTTTGCGCATACATTTCAAAGCCGCCCGTTAGCGACAAACCCTGAATGGCGGGCGGATTTACGAAAAATGTCTGCCCCTCGGGGTTCATAAAGTAACGCGCGTTTAATAAATTCACAATCTGAAACGAGCTTAAAGGGCGTTCATCCCAGTCTTTCAAGTGAATGAAACTCGCCGCCGCGTTTTCTTTCAAAGAGCTTGTGAATAAATCAAATCCTATGACGGACATATTGTCCTTTATGCCAAAGCTTGCGTTGTTTTCTATGTCGTGTGAGAGCCTTTCCATATAATTTGCGGTGCGGTGAATGGCAGAAGCCGAGGGCAAATTCGTAATCGCCATAATGTCGCCTTGGTCCTCATCAGGCACGAGAGAGCTAGGAACTAGCAAATAAAGAGCGTAAATGAGTGCCAAAAAGCCCACGAAAACTAGCACAAAGAGCTTTACTCGTTGCAGCACGAAGGTAACGATTTTGACGAAAATATCGCGGCAATAATCGAAAAATTCATTGTATTTCACCACGAATTTAAAGGGTTCGCCCATTTTTCGTTTTAAGAAAATAGCACAAAGTGCGGGGGTTAGCGTTAGTGCCACAAAGCCCGAGCAAGCCACAGCCACCACGAGAGTGAGGGCAAATTGCTTTTGAATTTGTCCCACAAAGCCGCTCATAAAGCTTACGGGGATGAAAACCGCGCTTAAAACTAGGACTATGGAGATAACGGGGGTTGTGATTTCTTTCATAGATTCAATTGTCGCTTGTTTTATGCTAATGTCGTTTCTTTCGTGTATGATTCTATCGACATTTTCGACAACTATAATCGCATCATCCACAACTATGCCTATGGCAAGAATGAGCGCGAAAAGGGTTAGCAAATTTATGCTAAATCCTAGCAGATAAAGCCCCACGAAAGCCCCCAAAAGCGACACAGGCATCGCTATCATAGGGATGATTGTCGAGCGGAAATTTTTAAGGAACATATACATTACGAGAACAACTAGCAAAAAGGCTTCCACAAAGGTTTTGGCGACTTCTTTTATGGACTCGGTAACGAAAGCCGTGCTGTCATAGGGAATTTGAAATTCAAGCCCCGCAGGAAAGTCCTTTGCAAGCTCTGCCATTTTAGCTTTTACCAAATTTCCCACCTCAATGGCATTTGCCCCGCTTTGTAAATTCACCATTATGGACACGGCTGGCACGCCACTTAAACGCCCAGCAGAAGTATAGTTTTTCGAGCCGATTTCGACATTTGCTATATCTTTTAGCCTCAAATACGAGCCGTTTGAATTCACGCGCAAGATGATATTTTCAAATTCCTCAGCGTTTTTTAGCTTGGTATCCACGGTTATGGAGAAAACATAGGGCGCCTTTTGGGTGATGGGTTCCTCGCCGATTTTACCCGCTGCATACTGCGCACTTTGCTCGCTTATGGCTGCGATTACCTCGCTGGCGGTTACTTTGTATTTGCTCATCAAATCAGGTTTAAGCCACACGCGCATTGAGTAGTCTTTGTTGCCCATTGCGCTCACATCGCCCACGCCGGGCACGCGTTTTAAGTCATCCAAAATGTTGAGTAAAATATAATTGTAAATTTCGGTTTCATCCATCGAGCCGTCTTTTGAGACAAGGGCGAGAATGCCCAAAAAGCTAGGCGCAGCCTTGCGCACGGTTACACCAAGCCTGCGAACGCTTTCGGGCAATTTTGCTGTGGCTTGGGAGAGGCGGTTATTTACATTTATAGTGGCTTGGTCAGGGTCCGTGCCCATCGCAAAATACACCACAGAGCGCATATAGCCCGAGCCGCTCGCAGTCGTCTCCATATAAACCATATCATCCACGCCGTTTATGGCATCCTCTATGGGAATGGCAACTTCCTCCGCGATGGTTTTGGCGTTTGCGCCCGTGTAGGTTGCCATAATGCTAACCGTTGGCAGTGTGAGCGAGGGATACTGCTCCACAGGCAGTGAGCGCATACAAATAAAGCCCGCTATGCAGATGATAATCGCCACAACAGAGGCGAAAACGGGTCTTTCTATGAAAAATTTAGAAAACATTACTTACCCCCGCCTAAGTCTTGCACCACAGCACCGGGAGCGATTTTTTTGAAATTATTTAGCACGATTTTATCGCCGTCTTTTAGCCCCTCGCTAACGACTACAAAGTCGTTTGTTTGATACACGACTTGCACTATGGTTTTTACTACCTTGTTTTCTTTATCAAGTGTATAAACAAAGGTATTTCTCGCATCTTGCATAAGGGCAATGCTTGGGATTTTAAAGCCGTTTTTTTGCACGAAACCCTCAGTAGTAAGCGTGGTAAAGGTGCCGGGGATTAACTTCGCCTCGCTGTTATCAAAAATCGCTTTCGCCTTCACGCTGCCACTGTTATCATCAATCACGCTATCTACAAAGAAAAGTTTGCCCTTAATCACCTCGCCGCCTACCTTTACGCTAGCCTCCACATCGTCTATCTGCCACGCCCCGCTTTCTAAATTTCGCCCTATGCTAAGCCTCTCAACATCGGCTATGTAAAAGTCCGCATAGATGGGGTTTAAATTCGTTACGCGCACCAAATCCTTTGAATTTATAGCCACATACTCGCCCACATTCACGAGCGCATCGCCCACTACCCCGTCAAATGGCGCACTCACGCTAGTGTAGTTAAAATCCAAAGTCGCACTTGCAAGCGTAGCCTTTGCGCTCTCTAAATTCGCAAGCGCGCTATTATAAGTGGCTAAACTCGTGTCATAATCCTTTTGGGAAATCGCCTGTTTGCCGATTAAGACGCGGTTTCTGTCGTGGTCCTTTCGCGCGTTTTCAAAGGTAGCCTTTGAGGTAAGCAGCGTAGCCTTTGCCACGCCAAGTGCCGCCTCATATTTTTCAGGGTCGATTAAAAACAGCACTTGGTCCTTTTTCACCGTGTCGCCAGCTTTAAAAAGCTTTTCGACTATGGAGCCGCTGACTTTGGGCTTTAAAACCACATCCTCTTCGCTTACTAGCTGCGCGGGATAAGAAAAGCTCAGCTTCACATCAGCAGACTGCGCCACTAGGGTATTTACGGGTTGAGGCGGCATCTGCATAGCTTGTTTGTTTTCCCCGCAAGCTGCAAACAAAAGCACACCCACGCTCACAAGAGCTTTCACAACTAAATTTTTCATCATTTTTCCTTTCTATATGGGGTTTGCCCCCTTTAAATTTGGCTTAAATTTCTGTAATGGCAATTACGAAAAATTTAAGAAACGCATTTTTGCCGAATTTGGTTAATGATTTGTAACAACCATTACCAAAAAATTTCAAAAACCGCAATTTTCGCGGAATTTGGTAAATGAAAGGCTAAATTTCACGCTGATTTTAAGCCGCTTTTGTGAAGTGGGAGTGAAATTTATGTAAAAAATTTCATCACAAATGGCACAAAAATGCCGAAAATTCCGTCATTGCGAGCATTGACGAAGTCAAGGCGTGGCAATCCATATTTTGAAAAGCTGTGGAATTTACCATTTCTCAGGTGTTTTTTAAATTAAGAAACGCCCATAAATTCACACTTTCCACAACAAATTTAAAATAGAACTTCCCAAATTTCACAAATTGCGGCTTGCTATCGCAAGGGGGACAAGGGGGTGCTACTTGCGAAGCGCGCCCCCTTATCCCCCTTGCAACCCCCAAACCCCCAGCACGCGGCACTGCGTGCGGCATCGTTGTGCGACAGGCATTTTTTAGCGTATCTTACGATACTCAAAAAATGCCCGCACGATTTAAATTCAAGGCTTACGCCTTGAATTTCACTCATTTTGGCAGCCCTCTAATGAAAAAATCCACAACAAAGGCGCAGTGCTGCTCTTGTTCCTGCTTGCTCATCACGCGTTCGTGGAAAAAAAGCTCATCCACGCACCTGCCTTTGAGCATAGTGAAAAAAAGCTCGGCATAGCGCTGCGCCTCATCGCACAGGGGCGGCTCGCAGCGCTGAAAATAGCTCACTAGCACCTTGCCGGGCGCGTTTTCTTTGTTTTCTTTGAAATACTCGATTAAAGCGCGGTTTGAGCGTTTGTAAAGCTGCGAATATATGATTTTAGCGAGGTGCAACGCCTTTTTTTCCAAGAAAGTGCCCATAATATCAATGGAAAATTTGTATAAAAACTCGCGCATAGGCAGGTTTTTGTTCAAAAGTTTGGTGTAAATGTTGCGTTTCACGCTCAAAAGGTCGCTGAGAACCCCTACAAATAGCCCCTGCTTGTCCTTGAAAGTGCCGTAAATGTCCGAAAATGAGCCGCCCGAGGTCTTTATAATATCTCTAACATTCGTCCCCTCGTAGCCTTTGGCGAGAAAAAATCTCAAAGCTACCCTTTTGATTTTTTTCTGCCGAGCCAAAAATCTCGCCGACTTTTTGGGCTTTTCAGGGGCTGAATTTTGGGGGCTTGTGGGGGTTTGGGTGTAGGATTTTTGGGGCGAAATTTTTGAGATTTTTGCTGAATTTTGTTTTGAAATTCTAGTGGAATTTGCGGCTTTGGCAGAATTTTGCCTTGAAATTCTAGTGGAATTTTGGGCTGCTTTGGTTGAATTTTTAGTTGAATTTGCTGAATTTTTAGCCTTTTCAGCCCACGCACCCTGCTTTGTAGCCTTATTATTAAGGCTTTGAGCGTTGTCTATCTTTTTCATTACGAGTCCTTTCTTATTTTTGTAATGCAAAATACAAAATTTTCCCGTAACTTTACCATAATTTTCAAAAAAAGTCAAAAAATTTGTATTATAAATTACAAAAAATTTCGTCATTGCGAGCAGCGTGAAAATTCACACCACTTGTCATATAAAATGCGTTAAATTTAAGGACAAACGCCGCCCACTCGTCATTGCGAGCCTCTATGAGTGTTAGCGAGAAAAAAATTTCACCTTATGCGTAAATTCCCTTGATTTTGGCTTAAAATTTGCTATAATTTCCTACTCTAAACAAGGTTTAGGGGCGATTAAAGGACAAAATTGAGCGCGAAAGATATGAAATTTAGGCACTTTGCGGCATTGTGTTTGGGTTTTGTGGGCGCAAACGCCGCGATGAGCAGCTTTGAGCTACACAACATAAACGCCGCGCACGCGCAAGGCTACACAGGGCAGGGCGTGAATATAGGCATAGTGGATACGATTTTTAACGAAAACCACGAGCTTTTGGCAGGCAAATTCATCACTCCGCCCTTAAACAATGGTATTTACAACGACCCTGACGGCAAAGACCACGGCAACCATGTGGCTGGCATAGCCGCTGGTGCCACAACAGACGGCAAATACTACGGCATAGCAAAGGATGCGCAAATTTTGGGCTATGGAAATTTCGGCACAGATTCATCATATCGCGCGATAGATTTTAGTCAAATGCTAACGCACAATGTCCGCGTTATAAACAACTCTCACACGGGTTTTCACTCGCAGTTTGCGACCTTTGCAAAGCAAAATAATAGCATTTTGGTGGTATATGCTACTGGCAATTACAGCGGACTTTCCCCCATAGATGCTGCAAGTCGCGGCATAGGCAGTAGTGGCGGCACTAATGCTAATGCAAACAACTACAATATCGCCGCTTGGCTTGCCGTGGGAAATGTAAATTCAGGCTGGATTACACCCAAAGCGGACGGCTCGCTAGAAATTCACGCGCGTGCTATCGGCGGCAGTGCAAGCACGAATTTATGCGGCGATGCCAAGGGCTACTGCGTGATGGCGGCTGGCACGGATATTATGTCGGCTGCTTATCAAAGTGATAAACTTGTTGAAAACACAGGCACTTCAATGGCAGCCCCTGCGGTAACGGGCATAGCGGCGATTGTGGCTAGCAAATATCCCTTTCTTACGGGCAAACAGCTAGCCGATGTGATTTTAAGCACGACTAACAAGAATTTCACCACTCCAAAGGTGATTTACAAAAGAGAAGAAGACCAATCTGGCAAAATCATTCAAACCCATATCATTTACATAGGCGATAGTCAAATTCCGCAAAAAAATGGCACTAACGATAATGCTCAAATTTTAAAAGATTTGCAAGATGCTTACGGGGCTTCAAATATCGCTTCTAGAAAGATAACGGTCGAAGGCTCAATAGTTACACACAAAAGCGTGGAGCAGGTTTTTGGGCAGGGCATAGTGGATGCAGAGGCGGCTTTAAAGGGCTTGGCGGAAATTGACATAAATAGATTAAGCGACACTGATAGACAAACGCTAACAAGCACCGAATATGCCTATTACACCATAGACACGCAGGGGCAAAGTGGGGTTTTTACAAATGATATTAAGCAAAAAAAGTGGGATGCAAACTATCAAAACGCTAATTCAAACGCCTTGCTTGGCTCAACTATGGGGAAGCTAGACGCGGGTTTGCTTAAAAAAGGCAGCGGCACTTTGAGTTTTAGCGGACATTTGCTTTATTTGGGCGCAACCGTGGTGCAAGGGGGCGAAATTCGCTTGATAGACGGGGCTAGGACAGCAGTAAGCGCGGCGGCTTTGAATGAAACCCCACAAATTCTAGCTAGCGGCGCGCAAACCCTCTCCACTAGCGTTCCGCTAAATGTCAGCGGCGAGGTTTTGGTGCAGAATGCTGGCACTTTGAGCGTGGATACGGACACAAACATAGCCAAAAGCCTCACAAACGAGGGCGTTGTGAATGTGGGAGTGAGCAAGGTTAGCACTTTGAGCGTGGGCGAGACTTACACACAAAAGGCGGGAGCGGCGTTACGGCTTGGTTTTTTAGTGGATAGTGCGACAAATTCGGCTCTCAAAGCCAAAACCTACGAGATAGACACCACAAACACAACGCTCATTTACAAGCCACTCAGTGCTAGCGTGGCGAACCGCAGGGTTGATTTTAACCTGCTTGGGCTTGAAAAAGAGCTTGGCAAATTCAGCGAAATCAAGCTTGAAAGCAGCGGCGCACTCAGCTACACCCTGCTAGCTAACAACGCGGGCGTTATCATAGGCTCGCCGGAGAACATCTACGCGGACTTTGAGGGGGCGAATGAGAGCCTAGCCGTGGTGCTTCGCGCGATGTCTATAAATTCAGCGAGCTTAAACGCCGACTACAAGGACTTTTTCGCCACGCTAAATGACGCAAACACCCCACAATACCGCGCGATGCTCGCAAACATAGACGAAAAGCCGCATTTAGAGCAAAATGAGCTGCTTTTGCTCGCCCAAGGTGCGAACACCCTTGACGCGGTGCTGAATTTACAGGGCGGCGAGGGCTATTTCATCAAGCCCAAATACGCCCGCCTCGCCACGCAAAGCCTCACTGCAAGGGCACTTGGCACGAGACTTCACGCCACAAAAGGCACGAGTTTTGGGGCGATAAGCGGCTTTTTGGACTATGGCTACCTCGCAAGCAGCGAGCCGCAACGCAGCGCACACGCCATCAGCTTGGGGCTTGGGGCGAAAAACGACTTTGGCACGGCGAAGCAAAAGGGCGTGGGGCTTTTCGGCGGTGCGAGCTTTGGGGCGGGGCTAAATTCGGTGCAAAAAGCCCCAAGTGAGCTGAATTTCGCCGCCTTCATCATCTCAGCCTACGCGGGCGTGGATAGGGACTTTGACTTTGGCGGCACAAGTGTGGTGCCTACGGCGTTTGTGAGCTATCATTTGTTTAGACAGGACAAAATTTCGGACTCCGGGCTAGTTTATAACGGCGCGAATCTCTTTGCAAGGCAGATTGAGCCTAAAAATTCGCATTTTGTGAGCGCAAATTTGGGGCTGAATTTAAGGCAAAATTTAGCCGACACTTTGAATTTAAACGCTTATGGCTTTTACGAGAGGCGAATTTTGGGGGATGAAATGCAAAGCGAGGCTGAATTTTATGATTTTTCGGGCAAATTCACGCAAAAACTCGCCCTAGGCACGGATTATGCGCGCTTTGGACTAGCCCTAAACTACGAAACGCCAAAGCCCAAAAAGCCCTATAAAATGGTGCGCCGCGGCTATAAATTCGCCCGCGTGCCGCTGAGTCAAACGAGGTATTTTTTAAGCCTCGCCGCCCAGGGCGAGTTATCTTTGAGTAAGGACAGCTACAAGGGCTTTGGAGCGAGTTTAAGGGGCGGCGTGAGGTTTTAAGGA
>CAVJSG010000035.1:0-13557 GCA_963651895.1 Campylobacteraceae bacterium | reverse complement strand
CGCCATCAAAAACACCCTATACGCCTCGCTGGGCGGGATTTTGGAGTTTTATGACTTCATACTTTATGTCTTTTTTGCCGCCGCTGTTTTTCCGCAAATTTTTTTCCCGCCTCACAGCGAGTTTTGGGCGGGCGTGGGCGGCTGGGTAAGCTTTGGCGTGGCATACCTCGCGCGCCCCTTTGGCGCCATAGTTTTTGGGCATTTTGGCGACAAATTTGGGCGCAAAAAAA
Organism: Campylobacteraceae bacterium; assembly: GCA_963651895.1. Lineage (GTDB taxonomy): Bacteria > Campylobacterota > Campylobacteria > Campylobacterales > Campylobacteraceae > Campylobacter_D. The sequence goes on along the minus strand of CAVJSG010000035.1, from coordinate 13,327 downwards.
TCTTTTACGCCTCGATGGTTTTGATGATAGCCCCAAGCCTTATTTTAGCGTGCTTGCCGACATACGCGAGCATAGGCATCGCCGCTACGCTGGGGCTTTTCGCCATTCGCATCGTGCAAGGACTGGCTGTGGGAGCCGATGTGAGCGGCGTTTGGGTCTTTGTGAGCGAGTTTGTGAGCGAAAAAAACAAGCCCCTCGCACTTGGCTTCATCTCCGCCTGCACGACTTTTGGGCTTTTGCTCGCAGGGCTTGTGGTGTGGGGGCTAAATCAAATTTTCGAGCCCGCTCAAATCACCGCTTGGGCGTGGCGACTGCCCTTTGTGCTGGGCGCGGTTTTTGGCGTTTTCGCGCTGTTTTTGCGCAAAAAACTCAGCGAAACGCCCATTTTTGAAAAATTGCAAAAAGAGCGCAAAGTGCTGAAATTCCCACTTTTAAAGGCACTCAAAACCCACAAAAGCGCAATGGCTGTGTGTTTTCTAATGAGCATAGTGCTTTCAGCGGGCGTGGCGACACTCACCATAATCCCCCAAAATTTCGGCGTTTTGCTGGGTTTCACGCCCTCTCAAAGCCTGCTTTACACAAATTTAGCCATCACAGCCGTCATCATCGGAGCCTTGGTGCAAGGTGCTTTGGCGCGCTTTTTTGGCGAATACAAAATCTGCGCGATTTTCGCCTGCCTTTTCGCCGCCTTTGGCTTTGGCGTGGGGCTTTACGACTCAAACTTCGCCGCGTTTTACCTGCTGGCGTGCTTTTCGCAGGGCATCATCACCTTCGCGCCCGTTTTTATGACGCGCGTTTTCGCCGCAGATGTCCGCCTGAGCGGGCTTAGTTTCGCCTACAACCTATCCTACGCCTTTTTCGTTTTCATCACGCCCTTTGTGGTAAAAGCCCTATACGAGCAGCATTTGGGCTACTATATGAGCTTCGTAGCCCTAGTATGCCTTGCTTGCGTGGGGTTGATGAAAAAGTTAGGATACTAAAATTTGGGCGAAAATTCACGCAAATTTTGTGAATTTTAAGGCAAATTTCACAAAAATTCAGCCAAAAATGTGCTAAATTTAGCCCAAAATTTCAAAAGGATAAAAAATGCAAAATGTTTATGCAAGCCGCGTCAAAGCCCTGCAAGAGCTTATGAGAGCGGCGAATTTAAACGCTTTTGTGGTGCTAACAGCCGACATACATTTTAGCGAATACCTGCCCGAATGCTTTGCGCACAGGGCTTTTGTGAGCGGTTTTACGGGCTCTGCTGGCACGCTCGTGGTGCTTGAAAATTCAGCTCATCTTTTCACGGATGGGCGCTACTGGCTGCAAGCGCAAAGCGAATTAAAGGGCTCTGGCATTGCACTTGAAAAACAAAGCCGCGAGCACAACTTTGTGAATTTCCTCTCCAAAACGCTGATGAAGGGCGCGTGCGTGGGCATAAACCCCGAGCATTTGCCCATAAGCGCAGCAAAAGAATTAAAAAAGGCTTTTAAAAACAAAAAAATAAAGCTTAAATTTAAAGATTTAGTAAGCGAAATTTTCACCCCTCGCCCTCCCCTGCCAAGTGCTGAAATTTTCGCACACAAAGCCTCGTTTTGCGGCGCAAGTGTGGCGGAAAAATTGCGTGAAATTCGCGCGAAAATGAGCGAAAAAAAAGCAAGCCATCATTTTATAAGCACGCTTGATGATATAGCTTACATTACGAATTTACGGGGCTTGGAGCTGCCTTTCACGCCTGTGTTTTTGTCGTTTTTGCTTATCGACAAATACAGCGCAACGCTTTTTGTAAATAGCGGCAAAGTCCCGTCCCGCCTTGCTTTGCGCCTTAAAAAACAAGGTGTAAATTTAAAAGATTATGAAAGCGTTTGGCAAATTTTAGGCGAATTAAAAAACGCAAAAGTGCTAGTCGAACCCAGCAAAACCAGCGTTTTTGCTGCAAAGGTGCTTAAAAAAAATAAAAACAAACTCATCAAAGCCCCAAATCCCAGCACCTTGATGAAGGCTTGCAAAAATTTAAAAGAAATCAAACACATCAAAAACGCGATGGTAGCGGACGGCGTGGCACTTTGCGAATTTTTCGCCCACTTTGAAAGCGCGGTAAAAAGGGGCGAGCGGCTGAGCGAGCTTGACATAGACGCCAAGCTCACGGCACTTCGCGCCAAAGCACCACTTTATCTTTGCAACTCGTTTGCCACCATAGCGGGCTTTAACGCAAATTCCGCCCTGCCGCACTACCAAGCTATGCCGCAAAAATTCAGCCAAATTCAAGGCAGCGGCTTGCTACTCATCGACAGCGGCGCGCAGTATCAAAACGGCACCACCGACATCACGCGCGTGCTGGGCGTTGGCAGGGTTAGCAAGGAACAAAAGCGCGACTACACGCTGGTTTTAAAGGCTCTCATCGCCCTTAGCCGCGCTGTGTTCCCTGTAAATACGGCGTTGCCGCTGCTTGATAGTCTCGCAAGGGCGAATTTATGGGCACATGGGCTTGAATATATGCACGGCACGGGGCACGGCGTGGGGTATTTTTTGGGAGTACACGAAGCACCCGTGGCTATCTCGCATTTTTCGGCTTTAAATGCCCAAAACAAGGCGCGTGAGGGGATGCTGACTTCCATTGAGCCGGGCATTTACCGCGAGGGCAAATGGGGCGTGAGGCTTGAAAATTTGGCGGTTTTAACAAGGGCGAACACGAAAGAAAGGGGCTTTGGCGAGTTTTTGCGCTTTGAAACCCTTACCCTTTGCCCATTTGAACGCTCTTTGATTGATTTTGCTTTGCTTGATAGCGTGGAAAAATCGTGGCTGGCAAGCTATCACAAAAAGGTTTTTCACGCCCTAGCCCCACATTTAAAGGGCACAGCCTTATCGTGGCTGAAAAGAAAAACGAAAGTGGATGAGAAAAAATCAGCAAAAATTCGTTAAATTTAAAGAAAATTTCGCCCAAAAATACTTTTTTAATAAACTTGGTTCTTTTCTAAAAAAGCGTTGAACGATGAAAATACAGCAAAATCAAACAGTAAAATTAAGAGAAATGATTTGACCCGAGTAAAAAATCGCCGTGCGATTAAATTTCGCCTGTGGGCAACGACGCTCCGCGAATTTGTAGCTTTGATTTTAATACGAAATTCGCTTAAAATTCAATGCTTTTTTAGAAAAAAAGCCTATTTCCCAAAACGAAACCTTTTTTTGCTACTATGCCCCTTTGAAATTTTTAACCTTAAAATTTGCTATGAAAAAGCGTTTGCAAAACAAAAAAATCGTTCGCAATAAAAATTTGCAAAACAAAAACCATTTGCGATGAGAGAATGGATAAGGAAACCTGTGAAAAAAAATTTACTTTTTGCTGCCTTGTTTGCCGCGAATGTCCTTTTTACAGCCTGCGCAAATCACAGCACGGACAACCTCATCTACGAAACTGCCCTAAAAACAAACACCTGCTCGCAGAGTTTCTTTGATGCGCAGCGAAAAAAGGTCGATAAAAACGATGATGTTATCTACACGGGGCTGAATGTAGGGGCTTTGGCACGAAATTGCAGCGAATTTGCGCAGAGTAATTATTTTTTTGACAAAGCCGAGGAAGCCTATAAATTCGATGTTGATTTGCAAGGGCTTGGCACAAAGGGCGCAAAGGGCGCGGCTAGTGCGGTGATAAACGCTAGCGTGGTTGATTACGAGGGCACTTTGTATGAGCGCATAATGGTAAATGTCTATAAGGGCTTGAATTTTATGAGCCTTGGCGACTTCGCAAACGCCCGCGTGGAGTTTAACCGCGCTTTGATGAGGCAAGAAAAGGCGAAAGAATACTTCGCAAAAGAGATAGAGGCGAATCGCAAGGACTTTGACGCGGCGAGGCAGGACATAAATTATGAGCAAAATGTCGCTAGCAACTACCGCTCGATTTCAGCGCAGTATGAGCATTTGCTGAAAGATTTTAGCACTACCCAAGACTTCGTAAATCCCTACGCCACTTATATGGCGAGTGTTTTTTTCTTTTTGGACGGCGATTACAGACGGGCGGCGGATTTGTTCAAAGAAGTAGCCGTGATAAACGCGCAAAATGCTGAATTTAACAAGGAATTTGCGGTGTTTAATCAATACGCAAACTCCACAAACCCCGCGAAATTAAAAAAATACATATTTGTAGTGCTTGAAAGTGGCTTTGGTGCGGGGCTTGATGAGTGGGCTATTAAAGTGCCTTTTGTGTTTAACAACAAAATAATTTACAGCGCCCTTGCCCTGCCTGTGCTTAAAAGGCGCGAGGGGAGTTTTGATTATCTCTTGGCAAATGAGGCGAGGACGCAGGATTTTGTAAATTTTGATAATATCATCGCCACGGAATTTAAGATAAATTCAGCATTTATGATAACAAAGGCGTTGAGTTCTATGGTAGTGAAAACCACGCTAAATGCAGCCGTGGCGAACAATGACCCTACGGGAGGGCTTTTAAGTATAGCCGCTAGCCTTTTTAACACCGCTACGACAAGGGCTGATGTGCGGTTTTGGAATTCGTTACCCAAATACGCTAAAATTGTTATGATTGAAAACAAAGGCAGCATTAAAATCAACGCGGATAGCGGTGCGAGCGTTTATGCGAGCGATTCGCTACCAAAGGATAAAAATTTGCTAATAGTAGTCAAATCATTCAGCAGGGCTAGTCCTAGCGTGGTTTGGCTCATTCAAAGATAAGGAGAAAGTATGAAAAATTTAGCGTTGGCGGCGTTTGCCGCTTTGTTTTTGCTTGGCTGCGGGGGCAAAGAGTTAAGCCCGCTTGAAAGCAGGATAGCCGAGAAAATGAGCTTTGTCGAGGTAGATAAAAGCATAGTCAAAGCCTTTAACTACCGCACGAATTCCAACGGCTTGCTTGAATTTGAGCTTGTGCTTTTAAATGACGATGACGCCGAGCTTGAATACCGCGTTTCGTGGAAAGACGAGGACGGCTTTGCTATAAAGGCGCCCACAGACGGCGAATTCATAGGCATTAAGCTGAAAGAAAACAAGGAATTCTTGCTACAACGAGTGGCGACAAACAAAGCCGCTGTGGATTTTAGCTTGATTTTGCGTGAAAAATAAACCGAAAGGACACAAAATGAAAAAATTTCAACTTTTGCTTACAACCGCGTTTGCGGGGGCATTTTTAGTCGCTTGCTCATCCACGCCTGTTTATACGGACGGCAAGGCAGGGCAGGTAAAACAAGGGGACGCCTTAACTTTGGGGCTTGACAGGGAGGACTTTGAAAACGCTGCGGATACGATGATACAAAGTATGCTAAAAGACCCTGCCTTTGCAAATATCTCGCCAAACAGCCGCAAGGTTATCGCCATAGGGCGCATCGTAAATGACACGCCTCAGCGCATCGACACGGACAAACTCACCGCCAAAATCACCATCGCACTGCGAAAGAGCGGTAAATTTGTGCTTACCACAGCCGTAGCAGCGGGCGGAGCGCGAGATTCTATGAGCAAGGATGTGCGCGAACTTCGAGATGATGATGAGTTTAATCAAGCAACCATCGCCAAAAAAGGCACGCTCGTGGCTCCGGATTTCTCGCTTGCGGGCAAGATTCGCCAAGATAATGTTAAATTATCAAATGGCAAAATTCAGGCAGAATACTACTTCTACCTCTCCGTAACCGACCTAAACAGCGGCTTGGCTTATTGGGAGGACGAGCAAACCATCAACAAAACGGGCTCCAAAAAGTCTGTTACTTGGTAGCGAGGTGAGCTATGAAAAAATTTCTCTTAACCGCCCTTTTTGCAGGGCTTGGGCTGAATTTTGCAAATGCGCAGCCTCAGCAAATCATCGCCACTCCCACAGACGCGGGCAATGTTGAGATAATCGACTTAAACATAACGCCCGCAAAGAGCGCATTTAGCACGGATTTGGGCACTAGTATTAGCGCAAAGGAAGGGACATTCGTCAAAATGAGCGTGGGCGAGGGCAGCGGGGCAAGCAAGGATGAAGCCACGAGAAACGCCATCAGCGATGCTTTGGGGAGATTAAAGGGCATTAGCGTGTCAAATGCGAATTTAAAAACCCAAAAATTTAGCAACGCCCAAACAGGCACCATACAGAGTTTCAACGCCCAAACCTACAACGCAGCACAAGGGCGCATCGACTCTTATGAGATAACAAATATCGATTTAGAGCCAAATGGCAGCTATGTGGTGCGAGTGAATGTCTATAAAATCCTATTTGAGCGCAACGAAAAGCCAAATGTGGCGATTTTCAACGCCTCGCGCTACAAAAATTTAGGGCAGACCCTAATGCAGCGGCTCACAAACGAGATGGTGCAAAGCAAGCGTTTCAATGTGCTAGATCGCAAAAATGACGCTTATTACAAGGCTGAAAAGGCGTTGCTTCAAAGCGAGGACGCAAGCAGCGAGGACCTTTACAAGCTTGGAAATGTGCTAGGGACTGATTATATGCTCGTTTTTAATTTGCGCAGCGTGGGGGCTAGTGCGAAAAAAAGCGCGGGCGTAGCCGCTACTAGCAGCAGCTTGGCGGCTTTGAAAGGCGATGTCGTGGTTGATTACAGGATGATACTCTTTGCCACGCGCGAGTTAAAGCTCGCAAACACCCTAAATATGAGCATTACGCTCAAAGATGACAGCGTGAAAAGCAACGAGGAAGCCTTTGAAAAAATCGCAAAAGCCATTTTCACGGACATTTCAAACACACTTTACCCCATCTTTGTCGCAATGGTCGATAAAAAAGAGGTGCTTTTCGAGGAAAGGCTAGAACTAGGCGCGATTTACGAGTGCGAAAGCAAAAGAAACGCAAATTCAGGCAGGGTGCAAGTTAGCAAGGCAAACTCCAAAAACTCCCGCGCTAGCATCATCGAGGGCGAAGTCGCTTTGGGGGATACTTGCACACTCTCGCTTAAAACGGGCAAAGGTGCTAACTACAAACTCGGCACAAACGGCGGCGTTCAGCTAGGGTGGTGAAATTTAAATGGCTTTTTAAAAAAAGTTATTCGTCATTGCGAGCCTTGACGAAGTCAAGGCGTGGCGTAGCCACTACGCGACAAAGTCGCGTTTTTGGGAGCAAATTTAGTTTCCGCAAAATCAAAGCGCAAAATGAAGCGAAACGCTTTGACCCGAGCGGTCAAAATCTTTGATTTTGGGCTACCGCTCGTGGGCAACCGCGTTGAGCGAATTTGGAGCTTTGATTTTGCTTTGAAATTTACGCTTAAATTTCAAAACTTTTTTAGAAAAGCCTTTTAAATTTACGCTAAATTTGTGGGTTAAATTTCGCTAGAAAGGCGTTTTAAACGCTTTTTTGGTTAAAAAACCCACAAATTTGGCAACTCTTGCAAAAAAAATTCATAAAATTCACAAAAAAATTTAAAAAGGACAAAAATGCAGTGGGATTTAAGACAACTTTTTGCCGATGAAAAGGCACTTAAAGCGTTTTTAAAGCAATGCAGAGACGACTCGGCGGCGTTTAGAAAGGAATTTGAGGGAAAAATCGTAGATTTAAAGGCGTGCGAGTTTAAAAAAGCCTTGCAAGACTATGAAAAAATCGCCTTTTGCGTGGCTAAAATTATGACTTACGCTTATCTGTGCTTTGCTAAGGACACTACGCAGGGCGCAAAGTATGCTAAAATCGAGCTTGAATGCAAGCAAATCGAGGAAAACACGCTTTTTTTCGAGCTTGAATTTTGCGAACTGCCCCCAAAAAAAGCCCAAGAATTCACGGCTGAGTGTGGCGAATACGAATTTTACCTGCAAAAGCTCATAAAAAACAAAAAGCATAATTTAAGCCAAAAAGAAGAGCGCGTGATTTTGCACCTTTCAAGCACGGGTGGGCGGGCTTTTGCGCGGCTTTTTGATGAGACTATGAGCCGTTTGAAAATCCCATTTAATGGCGAATTTGTGGGTGAGGAAGAGATTTTAAGCAAACTTTATAGTGCGGACAGAGGCACTCGAAAAGCCGCCGCAAAGGCGTTTAGCAAGGTTTTGGAGAAAAACGCGCCCTTGCTTTGCTACATTTTTAATATGATAAAAGCCGAGCGCAAGAGCATTTGCGAGCTACGAGGCTACGCAAATGCCGAAGAATCAAGGCATATAAGCAATCAAATCACGCAAAGTAGCGTGGATGCGCTCATCGCCACGACAGAGCAGAATTTTTACCTAGTAAGCACCTTTTACAAGCACAAACGCCAAATTTTAGGGCTTAAAAGCCTTAAAGATTATGACAGATACGCTCCCATCGGCAAGGATATAAAAATGAGCTATGAAAAAGCCCAAAAAATAGTGCTCGAAGCCTTTGGGAATTTTTCGCCCAAATTCGAGCAAATCGCCCAAAGTGCCTTTAAAAACAAATGGATAGATGTGTACCCGGGCGCAAACAAGCAAGGCGGGGCGTTTTCACACTCCGCCACGAGCGACACTCACCCCTTTGTGATGCTAAATTTCACAGGGCGCAGGCGTGATTTATTCACGCTTGCACACGAGTTAGGACACGCGATACACCAAAAATTAAGCTACGGCGTGAATTTTTTAAGCCAAGACACCCCACTCACCACGGCTGAGACGGCTTCGGTTTTTGCTGAGATGCTTGTGTTTGATTATATGAAAAAAACCCTCGCAAAAGACGAGCTGCTGGGGCTTTACGCGGCTAAGTTAGAGGACATTTTTGCGACACTTTACCGCCAAATAAATTTCACTACCTTTGAACGCGCCATCCACGCATATGATGGCGAATTAAGCGTTGCGAAAATGAGCGAAATTTGGCTAAAAGAGAGTGAAAAAATGTTCGCCGGCAGCGTGCAGCTGGGGGTGCACTACGGGCTTTGGTTCAGCTACATTCCGCACTTCATCCACACGCCCTTTTACTGCTACGCCTACGCCTACGCGCAGCTGCTGGTGCTAGCACTCTACGGGCTTTACAAAAGCGGTGCGTGCAAGGATTTCACGGCACGCTACTTGCAAATGCTGTCTTTGGGGGGCAGCAAAAGCCCAAAAGAGCTAGTCGCGCTCTTTGGCTTTGACATAGAAAGCAAGGACTTTTGGGCTTTGGGGATAAGGGAGATTGAAAAAATGGTGGGGGAATTTTTGCGCTTAAAATAACGCAAATTTCAAGGCAAAATTTCGGCAAGGTTGATTTGAATTCATTGTAATGTATTATAATTTTGTGTTTAAATGTGAATTTTTTGAGAACTTTGCCGAAAAGGGCGTGAATTTTGGGCGAAATTTGCAAAAATTCACGGAATTTGTGTGAATTTAAGGCGAAAAATTTACAAAATGCCCAAAATTCACGCAAAACGCCTAAAAAATTCACGGCAAAGCCTGAATTTTTGGGCGAAAGCGGATAAGGCGCGCTATTGCGAGGCGATTTTTGGGGCTGCGCGAGCGAACGAGCGCGGATAGAACATTAAAGTTCATCCGCGCGAAGTTTGCGAAGCGAGCGAAGTGCGAAGGCACGCAGCGTCTCCCCGAAAAGCGTCCGCAAGAGCGTGCCGCTAAATTTTTGAAGTCAAAAAAGAGAAACACAATGAAACAAACCAAATACATTTTCATCACCGGTGGGGTGCTAAGTTCCTTAGGCAAGGGCATTGCCGCAGCTAGCATAGCCACTTTGCTTAAAAATTCGGGCTTGCGAGTAAGCATTTTAAAAGCCGACCCCTACATAAATGTAGACCCGGGCACTATGAGCCCCTTTGAGCACGGCGAGGTTTTCGTTACCGCGGATGGGGCGGAAACAGACCTTGATTTAGGGCATTACGAGCGCTTTTTGGACGAAAATTTAAGCCAAATCAATAATTTTACCACAGGCAGAGTCTATCAAGCCGTCATTGAAAAAGAACGGCGCGGCGATTATCTTGGCAAAACCATTCAAGTCATCCCGCACATAGTGGGCGAAATCAAAGAGCGCATCGTAGCAGCAGGGGCTGGCAAGGACATTTTGCTTGTGGAAATCGGCGGCACCGTGGGCGACATCGAGGGGCTGCCCTTTTTAGAAGCCATCCGCGCCCTGCGCCTAGAAGTAGGCAGGAACAATGCGATGAATATTCATCTAACCCTTGTGCCGCTGATTAAAACCACAGGCGAGCTTAAAACAAAGCCCACTCAGCACAGCGTTGGCGAGCTTCGCCGTATAGGAATCAGCCCCGATATGATAATCTGCCGCTGCGAAAAGCCGCTAGATAGGGATTTAAAAGCCAAAATCGCCATCTCTTGCGGCGTGGAGCGCGGCTGCGTGATAGAAAGCGTGGATGCGAAAAGCATTTATCAAATTCCGCTGAATTTTCAAAAACAAAACATACTCGGCGAAATCGCCACTGCGCTGAATTTAAAGCCCTTAAAGCCCGATATGAGCAAGTGGAGCGAGCTTGTGGGGCGCATACTAGCACCAAAAGACGAGTTTTGCATAGCCTTTGTGGGAAAATACATTGACTTAAAAGAAAGCTACAAAAGCCTCACAGAAGCCATCATCCACGCGGGCGCGACACTAAATGCAAATGTGCGCTTAAAATGGGTGGATAGTGAGAAACTCGAAACGCAGGATGAAAGCAAGGTGTTTTCGGGCATTAGCGGCATTTTAGTGGCTGGGGGCTTTGGAAATAGGGGCGTTGAGGGCAAAATCAAAGCCATAAAATTCGCTAGAATTCACAAAATCCCCTTTTTGGGAATTTGCCTTGGAATGCAGCTTGTTTTGGTGGAATTCGCGCGAAATGTGCTGGGTTTAAAGGGGGCGAATTCCACTGAGTTTGCGCCTAAAACCAAGCACCCTGTGGTGTTTTTAATCGATGAATTTATGGATAGTGCGGGCAAAAAGCAAATTCGCACGCAAAAAAGCCCGCTGGGTGGGACTATGAGGCTAGGCGCTTATGAGTGTGAAATCAAAAAAGGCACGCTTTTGAGCGAAATTTATGGGGGGCAAAAGAGCGTCAAAGAAAGGCACCGCCACCGCTTTGAAGCAAATCCGCGCTATAAAAACGACTATGAAAAAAACGGGCTAGTAGTGAGCGGCGAAAGCTGCGGACTCATCGAGGTTGTCGAGCTTAAAAGCCATCCTTTTTTCATCGGCACTCAATTTCACCCTGAATTTACCTCGCATTTAGTGAGCGTAAATGCCGTGATTTTGGCGTTTATAAGAAAGGCGGGCGAGTATGATAAAAATTCACGCACCGCCGGCGAACGCCGAAAACTAGGGCATTAAGAAAGGCAAGGCTATGCAAACATTAACTAAACAAGCAATCCACGACATTTTAAGCGAAAGGTTCGCAAACGACAAATGCAAAAATTTAAGCGATTTGCCGCGCCCAAGCGTGCTAAAAGACAGCGTTAAGGCGGCAAAGCGCATAAAAAAGGCGATTGAAAATGACGAGAAAATCGCCATCGTGGGCGATTATGATGTCGATGGCATAGTATCCTGCGTGATAATGGCTGAATTTTTCGACAATGTGGGGGCAAATTACAGCATAAAAATCCCAAACCGCTTCAAAGACGGCTACGGCATCAACGAGGACATAGTAGCAGGGCTTGATGCCACGCTCATCATCACCGTGGATAATGGCATAGCAGCGTTCGCAGCCGCCGAGCTGTGCGCGGCAAAGGGCATTGATTTAATCATCACCGACCACCACGAGCCCCAAGCCACCCTGCCAAACGCCTACGCCATCATAAATCCCAAGCAAGCGGATGATGAATTTCCGGGCATTGAAATTTGCGGGGCGCAAGTGGCGTGGTATTTGCTCGCTAGCGTGAAAGAAGTGTGCAGGCTAAATGCCGATATGAGCGATTTCATCGAGCTTCTAGCCATAGCCATAATGGGCGATATGATGGAATTAAGGGACTTAAACCGCCTTTTGGTGCGAAAGGGCATAGAGAAAATCAACGCCTCCAAACGCCCAGCATTTCGTGCCTTAAAGCAGTTTTATCAAAAGGATAAATTCGAGCTTGACAACATAGGCTTTCTCATCGCGCCCCTGATAAATAGCGCCGGGCGGATGGACGATGCGCGAATTTCCTTTGAATTCCTTTACACCAAGAGCTTCGAGCAAGCCCAAGCCCTGCTAGAACAAGTCGTAGCCTTTAACAACGAGCGCAAAAGCGAGGAAAAAAGGCTCTTTGATGAGAGCGTGAAAATGGTGAGCGAAAACGACAACGCCATCGTGGTGTGCGGCAAGGGCTGGCACGAGGGCGTTTTGGGCATAGTGGCAAGCCGACTCGCGCGACACTTTGGCAAGCCAGCCTTTGTGTTTAGCGAGATAGATGGCGCTGGGGCAAAGGGCAGTGCGCGAAGTGTCGGTAAAATCGATATTTTAGAGCTCATCGAAGCGCACAAAGAGCTATTTTTAGGGTATGGCGGACACAAGGGCGCAAGTGGAATGCTCATAGAAACGGCTAAATTTGAGGCTTTAAAAGCCGCCCTAAATGCTAGCTGCGGACAAATTCCAAGCGAGGACTTTGTAAGCAGCGATGAGGTTTTGGGCATCTTGCCTTTGGGCGAAGTGGGCTTTGAGTTGCTGAAAATGCTTGAATTTTTCGAGCCTTTCGGGCACAAAAACCCGCGCCCGCTGTTTAAATTTGAGAATTTACTCGTAAAAAGCGTGCGAAAACTCGGCAAGGACGAGAGGCACTTAAAACTCTTTCTCGGCGAGGGCAGGGGGGGCGTGGAGGCGCTGTTTTTCGACTTTGACACGGAGGCGAAAGTCGGCGAGCGCATATCCTGCGTGGGCAGTGTGGGCAAAAACACCTTCCGCGGCAGGGTTACTGTGCAGATGGTGATAAAGAGTTTGGAAATTTGTTGAAATTTTACCAAATTTATAGCCGCAAAAATGCTGCGATGCGAGGCGAAAATAATTAGTTTATGTCATTGCGAGACTTGACAAAATCAAATCGAAGCAATTCAAAAAAATTAGCTCTTTTCTAAAAAAATATTAGTTTTTTCGCTTTAAATTTGCGCCGCCCACTAAATTTAGGCAAAATCAAAACTCCAAATTCGCTGGGCACCGTTGTCTATATGCGAAACTTAATTTGCTAACGCAAATTTTTTCGCTCGGGTCAAAGCGTTTCGCTTCATTTTGCGCTTTGATTTTGCGAGATTTTTACTGCTCAACACTTTTTAGAAAATAGCCAAGATATTTCGTGGCGATGGGCGTTAGTTTTTTTGTGCCGCAAAATATCTCATCAAATTTATACTCTCTTTATCGAGGGGCGAATTTCGTTTTTGCAAGTCGCAGATGATGCTCTCAAAATCTTTCGCGCTTAAATTCTGCCCGAATTTCGCCTTCGCGCTGAGTGTTTCGGGCTTTAAAACCCCCACAAACACGCCTTTTTCCTTGCCTTGAAAATTTCTACTTAACTCAAAGTGCGCATTTTCAGGCTCGTATTTACG
>CAVJSG010000034.1:2264-13907 GCA_963651895.1 Campylobacteraceae bacterium | reverse complement strand
AAATTCAAGGTTTTTTGAATTTATTTTTATTTTAAGGCTGAATTTAAAGCATTTTATCGTTTTATCCTTGCAAAATGATTTAAAATTCAACCCTTTGCCGCGTTTTTCATCGCCGCCCTTGCCTCTAAATCGGCTTGTTTCTTTTTCAAAGTCTCCCTTTTGTCGTGCAGCTGCTTGCCCTTGGCTACGCAAAGCGTGCATTTTACGCGGTTTTTGGCGTTAAAATACAAATCAAGCACGATGAGAGTGAGCCCGCCCAGACTCACCTTGCCAAAAAGCTTGTCGATTTGCTTGCGGTGCATCAAAAGCTTGCGCGCGCGCCGTTCCTCGTGGCGAAAGTGCGCATTTGTGGTGCTTAAATGCGATATATGTGCGTTTAGCAGCCACAGCTCGCCCTTGATGATGCGAGCGAAGCTGTCTTTGAGGTTTGCCCGCCCTGCACGCAAAGCCACGACCTCGCTGCCTTTAAGCTGCACGCCCGCCTCAAAACGCTCCAAAATCTCATAATCAAACAAAGCCTTTTTGTTCCGCGCGATGATTTTCATAGTATAAGCCTTTAAAATGCTTTGTTTAAACGCACTTTTGTGCTGAATTTTGCCTAAAATTCACGCTTTACGCCTTAAATTTTTCGCTTTTGCCCTAAAAATTCACACTTTTTGTGAATTTTGGTTTGTTTTTGACTTTTAAGCCTCGCAAATGCCCTAAATTTCAGCCTTAAACACGCTACTTCCGCTGCCGCTTAAAAAATAGCCCCCATCCAAAAAGTCCGACATTTGCGGATACAAACGCACGCAGGGTGCGAACAAATCGTTTAAAAGCGCGTTTTCATAGGCGTTTAGCAATTCTTTGCTTGTTTTTTGGGCGAATTCTTTCGCTAAAATCGCGTTTTTTTCAAATTCGCCGCCGCCAAAAGCCTTAAAATTCAAGCCCCTATCAAACTCCGCATAAACGCTAGCGGTGCAGCATTGCAGAGGCGGAAAGCTGAATTTTAAAGGCGGAATTTCATCCTCAAATTCAGCGATGATTTCGCCTGTGCCGCCGACATTTGCGCTTTTAAAACCGCTTAAAAAAAAGCTCACATCGCTGCCAAGCCTCGCGCCCATTTGCATTAAATGCTCGCGCGAAAGCCCTAAATTTAGGGTTTCGTTCATCAAGCTCAAAAAGCAAGCCGCGTCAGCACTGCCCCCGCCAAGCCCGCCGCCTATGGGGATTTTTTTGGTGAGTTTTAATGAAAACTGCGAAAAGCATTCCTCCAAAACGCCCTCAAAACCGCACCCCCTCAGCATTTTGTAGGCTTTTTCTATGATATTTTCGCCTTTTATTTCGGGCGTTGCGTTAAATTTTTCGCCAAATTCGCCCTTTATTTCGCACTCTGCTTTAAATTTAGTGTCAAATTTAGCATTTATTTCGCACTCTGCTTTAAATTCATCACTAAATTTAGCATTTATTTCGCGCCCCACTTTAAATTCATCGCTAAATTCACCCTTTTTTCCGCACCCCACGCCAAATTCACTACTAAATTCCGTGATAATTTCAAAGCCCTCGCGCCTTTTGTCTTTGCAAAGCTCGATTTCATCGTAAATTTCATCTAACAAAACAAAGCGAGAGCCTAGTGTGTGGTATTTGCGAGCATCAAAGCCCAGAATTTTCAAAAAGACATTCGCCTTGGCGTGGGCTTTCATTGTTTTAGCTGTTCGCTCAAAGCCCCAAGCTCCGCCGCATCCGCGTCTCCGGCTTGTATGTTAGCGTCTTTGACTTGGTCTATGAGCTCTTTGCGCAGTATTAGCACTGACCTAGGTGCCTCGATGCCGATTTTGACGAAGCCGCGCGAGGTTTGGATTATCTTTATCTCGATATCCTCGCCGATTTGCACGCTTTCTTCTTCTTTTCTCGATAGTATTAGCATTTTTCAACCTTGTTTAGAATGTATTTTACCGCATTTTCATTAATGCTTATGATACTAAAATTTTTTTCATTTTCGATAAAAAATTCGCCATTTTTTTGGATTTTTAGCTCATTTAAAGCAATTTTCGTGCCATTTTCGATTTTTTGCGGATTTTTTAGCTCGTTTTTTTCTAAATTTAAGCATTTTAAAATGTCAAGGCTTTTTTCATTTTCGTAAAAAAACGCCCCCTCGCTGAGCCTTTCTAAATTACTCAAAGTCGCATTTATGCCTAATTTTTTTGCAAAGAGTTCGCAGTATGAGCGAATGTAAGCGCCCTCACTCACGCTTAAACGAAGCGTTAAAAATGGGTGCGCGTAGTGCAGAATTTCGCTTTTAAAAATGCTCATAACGCACTCTTTCAAAGGCGGCTCTTGCCCCTTTTTAGCGAGCTGATAAGCCCTTTTACCATCAATGCGTTTTGCGCTGAATTTGGGCGGGATAAATTTGATTTCTCCAAGCAATTCTTGGCGGATTTTTTCTAAATTTGAGAGAGAAAAAGGCGCGATTTTTTTGATAGCTATTATATTTTGCGTGTCAAGGCTTAAAGAGTTTGCCCCAAACCACATAGTCGCCTCGTAGATTTTAGGCGACTTTTTAAGAAAGCGAAAAAGCCGCGTGTAAGCCCCAAAAGCCACGATGAGAACGCCTTTTGCAAAGGGGTCTAGCGTGCCTGAATACCCTGCCTTTTTTGTGCCATACTTTTTTTTAAGGCTGTGCAAAAAGGCATTTGAGCTAAGATTCGCGGGCTTATAGGCGACAAAAAGGCGATTCAAATTTTATCCTTAAATTTATGGCTTGCCGCGTGGTTTTTGCAAAACCGCGTGGCGTAGCCGCTACGCGACAAAGTAAAGTTTTGACTACAAATTTATATTCAAAAAAATCGCTCGCAATGACAAATAACATTTCTCAAAGCCCGCAAAACCTCACTCCGTAGCCGTTTCGTTCAGCCTTTTGTAATCCGCGCAGGACTTTGAGTGGTTTTCATCGCAGGCTTTGCCGTAGTAGCGTTTCGCCAAAGCCTTGTCTGTGGGCTCGTGGTGCTGCCCAAGCCACGCGCAAGCCTCGCCCAAGCCTAGCGAGCAGGAATTTGAGTAGTGAAACAACGCTGTTTTGGTGCTTTGCCGCGTTACATTGCCGTCCTCATAGAGCTTTGCGAGGCGAAAACACGCCCGAGCGTCCTTTAAATAGCAACTTTTATCATAAAGTGCCACTGCCAAATCATTTCGCCCCTGCCGCTCATAGCCTACTGCTAGGCGTTTGCACGAGTTTTTATGCCCCAAAGAACAAGCCTCGTAAAAGACAACCTCAGCCTGCGAAGCGCGACGGTGTCGCTCATAAAGCAAGCCGAGATTAAAGCAAGCCGCTGCCACACGGCTTTTGCAAGCCCTGTCATAGTAGCGACTCGCCTTGCCATCGCTCTTGCGCACGCCTTGTCCGCTCTCATACATAAAGCCGAGCGAAAAGCAAGCGCGCGCGTTTTGCCGCCCGCAAAGCCTCTCAAATACCGCCGCCGCCTCTTTGAAACGCTTTTTTTCGTATAAATTTAGCCCATCTTGCACACTCTGCGCCTTTGGAAGTGGCGCAAAACACGCACTCATCGCTATTAGCAAGCTTAAAAAAATCCTCATTTTCGTCCTTTTATGCCGTAATGATAGCAAGTTTTTGTGAAATTTGTGGGGGTTTTGGGGAAATTTTGTGGGTTTTTGGATTTCGCAAGGCTTGTAATGATGAGAGTTTGTTGTTGCAAAAGTAGCAAAACGACGATGACATAGTGTGAATTTTTAGCGTATTTTATACAAAATCCGCTCTCAAAGCGCAAATTTAAAAGGTTTTCACAAAGTCTCTAAATTTCATAAAAGAATTCACAAAATCCCAAAATTCACAAAAGCAAATGCCAAATTCAAAGTCCCCGTGCATAAGCTAGAAGCTCTTTTTTCAGCTTTTCATTGAGCCACGAGGGGTGCAAAACGCGAATGTGCGGGATATATTCGTATATTAGCGGTTTGATTTGCATTTCGTGCGAGATTTCAAGCTCCAAAACCGCGCCGCCGTCCGCTTGCTCCAAGAGTGTCGCGCCCTTTAAAGCCCTGCGTTTGAAGTATTTGGCGACTTTGGGCTCGATTAAAAGCTGCACGAAAAAGGGCTCGTTAAGGTTAAACCACGCGCTGTGCGCGTTTTTTAGGCGCTTTTCTATGCTCTCATCAAGCTCAAATTTACGCCCCAAAGCCCGTAGCTGCTTCATTTCCTTAAAATAAAACTTCTTAAAGCACTCATTATCAAGGCTATCGAGCGCCAAAACATACCAAAAGCCCTGAAAATAGGCGATTTTAATGGGCTTTATCTCATAGTTTCGCCCCACATACTCAAAGCCAAGTTCCTCGCGCCCTAAAATCAGCCTTTCGACAAGCTCAAAATGCAGCAAATCCTCATCGTCCAAGCTCTCGCTTTGAGCGGCGACAAAGATGGGTTGGTCTAATTGCTGCGAAAGCCTTGTGAGTAGGGGCTTGGCTTTGAGGTAAAAGCTATTTCCGTTAGCCTTGCAAAGCTTGTTTAAAATGCCCAGCACCACGCGTTCATCGGAGTTTAGCTCATCTTGCGCACGCGCCTTGTCAAGGCAGAGCAGTCGTCCGCTTTTGTAAGCACCAAGTCGCTGCAAGTCCTTGAAATCGCGCTGCAAGGTCTTTTGACTGACACCAAATTCAAATGCAAGCTGCTCGTAGCTCAACCCGCCGCCGTTTTTAAGCCGCTCGTAAAGGGCATTTAGGCGAGTGGATTTGGTTTTAGACATTGTTTAAGCCTTAAAATTCTTTACTTCTTGTGCTAGTTTTGCAATGTCGGAATTTGATTTATTTTCCTCATTTTTTAAAAATTCATTCACTTCAACGACTTCTTTATAAGTATGTAAAAAATACTCCATAAACGAAAATTCAGCGTTTTCATAAGCATCCTCATCGCCTTTAAGCCACCATTCAGTTTTAAGTTTTATTTGTGGCATTTTTGAGTGTAGGATTTTGGCTAATTTTTCAGCTATTTCGTCTGCAAAACACGGCGACTTTTTATCTACAAAATTGTTATATTCAGGGTGTTTTATAAACATTCTTACGCCAGCCCAAAAACACCCATTTTCCAAAGCAAAGATAAAACGAAAGGTTTGCTTTTCGTAGTTTTCATTATAGACAATCAATCTATTTTCCCATTTGTCATATGGTGAGCTATAAAAATTCTTACAATCCTCCCCTATCAAGCATTTCCATTCTCTAATTTCTAGCCTTTCTAATTCTTTTTTCAAAGGCTTGGCTCGGTATATCAAATACGCTTCATCGACTTTGTCTTTGTTCTTAATAATCTCATACGCTATATCAAAGTCCTTTTTGTCCTTGAAATTGTCCTTGAAAAACTCAGCTACATTCATTTTGCTTTTCTTTTGTTTTGTAATAATTTCAACAATGTCTTTGTAAAATTCAAAGGCGGCATTTAAATTCACTATATTGCCGACTTCTTTTTGACAGCTTTCTATCCACTTTTTTAAAATGTCTTTTTCGTAAGAAATTTGTCTATATTTTATCTTGTTCTCGTCAAATTCAAGTAAATCGCCTTTGATTTGCCATTTATCAAGGCTATTTGGGCTTGGCTCTCTACCAAGGGGGCTTAAATACACCACAGCGATATTTTTATACTCTACATTTTCGCTTTTTACGGCGTCAATATAACGCGCGATTTGATTAGGTTGGTCAGGTGCTTCAAGTTTATTTTCTATAATGATATGCTTTTCGCCGTTAAAAATGTGAATGTCTATTTTTTGTTTTTCCTTGAAAACCTGCGCGTTTTTCGTGCTGCCAAACCACTCGGCAAGCCCCAAAGCCTGCAAAAAGAGTCTTAAAAACAAATCATCTTGGTAATGCTCGCCTCTTGGATTTAGCAAGGATACCAAAAATCCGCTGTGCATATTTACCTCATCGTATGGGCTTTGCACGGCTTTGAGTGGGTTGTAGTCGTTGTTACCACGCTTTTTGCTCTCGTTTGCGTTTGCGAGATAGTCGCTAAATCTACTCACAAAACCCCTAAAATACTGCTCGCTGAAATTTAGCTTTTTATCTTGTGCTTGGCTTGAATTTTCTTGCTCGTTTTGCTTTGTGTTTTGTTCTTTTTGCTCGCTCATTTTTTGTCCTTTTGCGGTTTTGATTTTAGCTAAATTTAGGCTAATGAAGTCTAAACAAAGCCAAAAAATTCACGGAATTTTTGAAAAAAGCGTGAATTTTGGGGGTAAATTGCGTGAATTTTTTGCAAATTCACGCTTAAAATTCGCGGAAATTGCGTGAATTTCGGTAATGTGTCATCGCGAGACTTTTCGCTCGCAATGACAGCTTTCTTGCATTTTGCGCCTTAAAAACCCGCTCGCAACGACACACAAACGCCCAAATTCACGCGCTTAATTTTGCCCATATGTCCTTTACAACGGCGTTTAACTGCTCTTGTCCTTGCATATTTTGGGTGAGATTTGCAAGCTCGCCGAGTGAATTTTTCAACTCTTTAATATCCTTGTCATAGATTTTTTCCAAGAGTGCAAGCTCGTCATAATGCCAAAATTCTTTCAGCACCGCAACCTTTTCATCACGCCAAATAAGCTCGTCAAAACGCAGCCTGTCAAGCCCATAACGCTCATTTAGCAGCACCGCGCATTTGTTTTTTTCATCAAGATGGCGCATAAAATACTCGTATTGATAGCGCAGCCATTTTTTCTCAGCCTGCACCTCGCCTATGATTTCATCATACTCGGCGCGGCTTACTCCACACTCACGCAAAAACGCGTAAAACTCGCACTCGCTCCACACTTTAATGAAGTCTTTTGTAGTCATTTTTTGTCCTTTCTTTTAAAATAAATTCACGGAATTTTTTTTGAATTCCGTGAATTTTTTTTGCGAATTTTTGCATTAAAATTCACGCTTAAATTCACGGCATTTTTTTTGAAAAAGCGTGAATTTTTTTTGCAAATTCACGCTTAAATTCATAGAATTTAACGCAAAAAATTCACGCAAAAACAAGCCATTAAATCGTTAAATACGCATTTGGATGCGTATCTTTCTCGCTTGGCTTATCCGTCCTATTACCCTGCGTGTCAAAATGTATGACGCATTCATCGTCTGCGTTTTTCCAAAACACCGAGTAGCCCACGATGCGACTCGTGTAAGGATAGCCCAAGCAGCCTTTGTTTGCCTCATAATGCTCGCGCAAAATCTGCGGCAACTCGCTCAAAACGCACTCCACGCCGTTTTGCAGCCATTCCTCTTTGAGTTTTGGTCTAAAATACAGCATTCCAGCGCACAACGCCAAAATGTGTATAGGCTCTGTGCGGCGGCGAAAGTTCGTTTGTATGCGAATTTCTAGGTATTTCAAATCCGCTAGCCGCTGCGCTTCAATCTTTGCGCGCTCTACTTCGGCGTGAAATTCACGCAGTTTTTGCGCGTCATCTTGTGCCGCCTTTAACTCATCTAAAAAGCCCTCACCCACGAGCTGTGCGCACTTTTCAAGCAGGCTCAAACTCGTGTGCGTAAAGTCAAAAAACCCCCTGTTAAGCCACTCATAAGGCTCTGTGCAAGCAATTAACTTTCGCACTGCCTTTTCGCACTTGCTCTCGCTTGCATATCCTAGCCGTTTTGCCAGCATTTTTGGCGAGGATTCGAGGGCGTTTTTTAGGTATTTTTGCAAGGCGTAAAAATGCGGATAACGCCTACTACTTGGGATTTTGGCTTTTTTGCTAAAAGCACCTTGGATGATAGCCATTTTTTGTCCTTTCTTTAAGTTTAAATTCACGGAAATGTGAATTTTTGTGAATTCCTTGCCTTTTTGCAAAGGCTTGGAATGACGAAATTCAGGCAAAGCCTGAATTTTTGAACGGCATTTAACAAGGCGGATTATTGCGAGGCGATTTTTGGGGCTGCACGAGCGAACGAGTGCGGATAGAACAATGTAGTTCATCCGCACGAAGTTTGCGAAGTGTCTCCCCGAAAAGCGTCCGCAAGAATTCGCCGCAAAAGGCTAAATTTCAAACCCCGCTTTCGTGTCAGCGTTTAAATCCTTTACCTTCACTTCATCCGCCAGCCTTTCGTAAAAATCCAGCGCGTCTTTTAACGGGCTAAATTTTATTAAGCGTTTAACAGCGGCAAAGTCCCCAGCAGCTAGCTTTTCAAGGCGGTTGATTTTGGCAAGCACTTCGCCCTCGCAGGCAATGCCTAAAAATTCACACTCTTTTTCAAAGAGTTTTATGCGCTGAGTGGGCGTTAGAAATTTAAACTCTAACTTCAAATCAAAACGCCGCAAACTCGCCTTGTCAAGCCCCTCCATTAGATTTGTCGTGGCGATGAAAACGCCGTCAAATTTTTCCATTTGCACGAGCATTTCATTTACCTGAGTTTGCTCCCAGCTGCGTGTGGCTAGGCTTCTGTCGCGCAAAAAGCTATCGACTTCATCAAAAACAAGCACGGCGTTTTTCTTTTTCGCCTCTTTAAACGCCGCTGCGATGAGCTTTTCGGTGTTGCCGACCCAGCAATCTAACAAATCGCTAGCCGTTTTCACCACGCATTTTCGCCCAAGTTTTTGCGCTATAAAACGCGCGTAAGCACTCTTGCCCGTGCCGCTTGCGCCGTATAAACACAGCCTTGCGTTTGGGTTTTTTTCTATGCCATTTGCCACGGATTCTAAATCATAATTTGAGTTGATGAAATCCAGCGAATAGCTCTGCGGCAGCTCGTTTTGAGCGTCCTTGAATTTGCTCTTTTTTTTGAGTTTTCCCCAAAAAAAGTCCCTGTTCGCACTTGCTTTTAGGGTGTTTTTGGCAAGCATTGTAAAATTGCTTGAAAAATCCCCTTGCAAAGCCGAGCTAACCTTGCTTGCACGCTCTATGATGGCAGGGCTTAAAGACTTTGATTTGATGGCGAATTTCATCGCTTTTTCATCTAACTTATTGCCGCAAATTTTATTTATGATGCGCCTTTTGTGCTCTTTTTTAGGCACTTTCGCCTCCACCACGAAATCAAATCTGCGCAAAACCGCCTCATCCACACTTGAAATTTTGTTTGTTATCCAAATGGTTGAAACGGCGTTGCTTTCGAGCTTTTCATTGACAAAAGCCTTGTAACTCATCCGCTCATCAAAGTGCGAAATGTGCAAAATGTCCTCCGCCTCATCATACAAAAGCAGGCTTTTTTGCGGCTCTAAGAGGCGCTGCGCGAACAAATACGAGCTAAACCTGCGCACCCCATCCACCGCATCGCCGTCTGCATCGCTCGTTTTCACGCGGTAAAGTTTGGCTTTCGCGCCCTGTGCTAGCAGCTTTGCAAGCTCGCTTTTGCCCGTGCCAGCACGCCCGTAAAGTAGGACATTTACCCCACTCTTACCCTGCGCCACAGCCCACGCCACATAGCTTTGAAGCTGCTCGAACTCTTTTAAATGCGCGTAATCAGCCTTGCCAAGTGCGCACTCGCCGCAAGAGGCGATGAGCTTGTCGATGAGGGCGTTTTTGTCCTTGCAGGGCTCTAACAACGCTTCACCAAAATCATCGTCATCAAAGCGCAAATAATGGCTTAAATCATTTCTGCCCGAGTTTTCGTCTAAAATCCCAGCACTCATCAAAATGCCCTTTTTGCCCAGCGCGTTTTTAAGCTCTTTGTAGGGGGCGTTGATGATTTGCGAAAGCACCATAGCACACTCGCTGCGGCTTAAATCATCGTAAATTTCAAGGAATTCACTAAAAGCCGCAACCTCGTTTTTTATGGCTATGAATTCAAGCAAGCAAAGCTCGGTTGCACTGAGGTTTAAGGCACTTTTTAAGAGGGTTAGATTTTTTTGCAAAATCTTATGCTCGCCAAGTTTGCCACGCTCTTTTAGCTCGCTTAAATGAGCGAATTTTTCCTCGAAAAAAGCCCAAACCTCTTTGCGTTTTGCCTTTTTGTCCTCGAAATCATCAAGGTCATCGCAAATGTGTGCAAAGCCCAAAAACTTGGCAAGCGCACGGAATTTATAGTTCTTTTTATACTCAAATTCGTCAAGCGCACCAAAATTTACAACGCAATTTAGCGTGTAAAAATGAGCCTTATTTACAAGGGCTTGATGATTTTCATCCACAGCGCACAAATCAAAGGGGCTTTGAATTTGCGCGGAATTTTCGGGCGAATTTGGGTTTGAATTCGCTTTTGAATTCGCGCGTTTTGTTTTTGAATTTGCCCTTGAATTTGAGCTTGGGGTGCTTGAATTTAGACTCGAATTTGAGCTTTTTGCATTTGCGTTTGTGCCTAAATTTTCGCCTAAATTTTGGCTTGCGACACTTGCGACACTCGAATTTGCGCTTGCATTTTCGCTTTTTGCGCTTGAATTTTCGCCCAAATTTTCGAGCGTTTTTTCGCTTAAATTTGCGAGCATTTTTGCCCTTTCAAATTTCTTGCGAGCCGCGGCTTGCCTTTGCTTGTTTCTTGCCTTTTGTTTGGCGATTTGTTGAGAGATAGTCATCTTTTGTCCTTTCGTGGAAACGGCTTTGCCGAAATAAATCACGCTTTTAAAAGCGGATTCAACGCTAAATTCACGCGTTTTTTGGGCGTGAATTTTTTCATTTTTTACTGCAAAATTTGCAAATCAAAGTGAATTTAACTCATCTTTCATCCTTTATTGTGGGCTTAAAACGAATTTAAAGCAATTTAAACTCGTTTCGTTGATGAAAGTTTAAGGCAAAAAATGGACAAAAACCTGTCCATTTCAAATTTTTTGTGAATTTTTTGGGAAAAATTTAGAAATTTGTGTAAATTCTATGAATTTTAGGGCAGTTGTTGTGGGTAAAAATGGGTGTGAGTGGGATTTTAAAAGGCTTTTAAAAGCTATTTAATTTAAATTTAGCGGAGGGGCTTTTGATTTTAAAATATAGCGCGAAACGCCCCCAAATTTACGCAAAAATTCGCCCAAATTGAGCGAAAAATTCAGCGCAAATACACTATATTTGCCTTTGAGTGCGCCTTGTCGAAAAAGTCCTTGACGAAGTCCTGCCTTTGTTTGCTCGTATAAACGCTTTGCACCTGCTCCTTTATCTCATCGTAGGGCAGTTTTTGCGGGCGTTGCCTGCCTTTAATCTCATAAACCACGAAGCCATCGGCACTTTCAAGCACGGGCGAAAACTCGCCCTCGGCGATGCTCGATAAAAACACCACCAAGCGCGGGTCGCTATTTTGCAGGCTCAGCACCTCGCTGTTTTGCTTCAAGCCCTTGAATTTCGCCCTACTCGTGCGGAAATTTTCAAGTTTTTCAGCCGACTCCGCCGTCCAAGCACTCACGGAAATGCTCTCATAAATCACGAAATCATCGCTGTTTAGCTCGTAGTAGTTGCGCGCCCCCTCCTCGCTGTAATCGACCTTCGCCCCGCTAGCCACTGCCTCGTAGAGTTTGCGCTTTTCAAGCTGCTTTTTAAAGTCCTTTTTAAAGTCCTCCAAGCTCTGCCCTTTGGCATCTAGCATCGCTTTTAGCTCGTTTTCATCGCCTGCGATTTTTTTAAGCTCGTTTTCAAGCTCGAAATTATCGACTAGCGAGCCCATTTTTTTGATTTGACTTTGCTCGATTTTATCGCTGATTAAAAGCTCAATCGCCTTTTGTTTGCTTAAATTTAGGGCTTTTGCTGTGGTGTCTATCTCGTAAAGCGTGATAGGCTCGATATTTACCAC
>CAVJSG010000034.1:0-2254 GCA_963651895.1 Campylobacteraceae bacterium | reverse complement strand
GGGTAAAAAGAGCCAAAAAAACGCAAATTTTTTTCATTTTTAATCCTTTATTTAACAAAAAGTAGCATTATAACGCAAAAATTTAACGAGATGAATTTTTAATAAAATTCACGCAAAAATTCGCAAAAAATTCACGGAATTCACGCAAAAAAGGAAACAAAAAATGACAACAACCCGTTTCGCGCCCTCTCCCACAGGCTATTTACATATCGGCGGACTGCGCACCGCCCTTTACAACTACCTCTACGCGCGCAAAAACGGCGGCAAATTCGTGCTGCGCATCGAGGACACGGACTTAAAGCGCAACAGCGAAGAGGCTGCAAAGGCGATTTTGCAGGCGTTTGAGTGGTGTGGGCTGGACTATGATGGGCGCGTGGAGTATCAGTCTCGCCGCTTTGACATTTACAAAAACCACATTCAAACCCTGCTAGATAGGGGCTTGGCGTATTATTGCTATATGAGCAAGGACGAGCTAGACGAGCTTCGCGCGCGTCAAGAAGCCGCCAAAGAGCGTCCGCGCTACGATGGGCGTTATAGGGATTTTGCTGGCACGCCGCCTGCTGGCATTTCGCCTGTGGTGCGCATCAAAGCACCGCAAAGCGGCGAGATTTCATTTATAGACGGGGTTAAGGGCGAGGTGAAGTTCGAGGTGGCGGACATTATGGATGATTTCATCATCGCTAGAAGCGATGGCACGCCTACTTACAACTTTTGCGTTGTCGTGGATGACGCACTGATGGGGGTTAGCGATGTTATTCGTGGGGATGACCACCTTTCAAACACGCCCAAGCAAATCGTGCTTTATAAGGCGCTAGGCTTTGCCGTGCCGCGCTTTTATCACCTCGCGATGATACACGGCGAGGACGGCAAAAAGCTCTCAAAACGCCACGGCGCCACGGATGTGATGGAGTATAAGGCTATGGGCGTGGTGCCACAGGCTTTGTTGAATTTCCTTGTCCGCCTTGGCTGGTCGCACGGGGACGATGAAATTTTCTCGCTAAACGAGCTAAAAAGGCTCTTTGACCCCGCTCACATCAGCAAAAGTGCCAGCGCATATAGCTTTAAGAAGCTTGAATGGCTCAATCAGCACTATATAAAGGCGTTGCCATTCACCGAAATCGCACGGCAATGCAGGGATTTGGGCTTTGACTTTGAAAAAGTGGGCGCAAAGGCTGAATTTCTGTGCGATATTTTAAGAGAACGGAGTAAAACCCTGCTAGAACTCATAGCCGGTGCAAAAAAACTAGCCCAAAGCCCCCAAAACTACGATGAAAAAGCCGTGAAAAAATTCATAAATAGCGAAAATTTGGGGCTTTTGCGTGAATTTTTGGCTGTTTTGGAGGGGAAAAATTTGCAAAATTTAGCTTTAAATGGGCAAAATTCACAAAATTTGGGCGATTTTGGGGGGCGAAATTTGCAAAATTCAAGCGATTTTGAAAAAGTAATAAACGACTTTTTGGCGCAAAGAAATTTGGAATTAAAACACCTCGCCCAAGCCCTGCGCCTCTCCCTCACGGGCTCTGCGGTGAGTCCTGGGATTTACGAGGTTTTAGAGTTTTTGGGCGTAAATGAGGCAAAGGCTAGGATAAATCACTTTTTGGGCACGATGGAAGCGGTTTGAGAGCTTTTGTTTTTAATGGGTGTGAATTTTTTGGGATTAAAGAAAAATTTTGTGAATTTTTTTGAAATTTTTATAAAATTCACGGCAAAAGCGTGAATTTTCGCGCAAAATTCAACAAATTTCCCCCATCCCAAGCACTCACAAAGCCCTACGCGCTATCGCTCAACCTTTTAAGCCGCGCTTTGTTCTCCAAAGCCAGCTTTTCTAGCACTTCGAGCGTCTTTGGGGTGAGGTGTTCGAGGCTGTCTAAAATGTTATAGTATTTGTATAAATTCAGCTTGCTTTTGTAGAGTTTTTCGATAATTTTCTCCGCGTTTTTGGCGTTTGGGCTGAAAAGCTCTTGCTCATAAACCCCCAGCGCTTCGGCGATGAAAGGGATGGAGTCGGCTTTAAGCTCGATATTGCCATTAAGATAGGCGTAAATGCTCGCTACGCTTGGCACTTCGCCCGTCTTTGCCGTCTTCATATCAAGGTCGATGAGCCGCCTAGCCAGCTCTTTCTTGCTGATATTTTTCTCTTTCAAAATCTCATTTATACGCTCAATCACTTTCATAAGGGCAATTATAAGCTTTAAATTATAGGAAAAGAGTAATTTTAGTTTAGTTATAGTATAATTTTTGGGAAATTTGCAAA
>CAVJSG010000033.1:10244-14015 GCA_963651895.1 Campylobacteraceae bacterium | reverse complement strand
AATTTAAAGCCAAAAAAATTTCAACGCCAAAGAAACAAAAAAATTCAAAAGCCCAAAAAACACAAATTTTTTATAAAATTCAAAAACCAACATTCAAAACAAAAAGGACAAAAAATGCTACCCATTCAAGTCAGGCAAAGCACCCCTGAAAAGTCGAGTTTTCTCGGCGGCGAGCTTTATTACAACACTAAAATAAAAGAAACTCAGCAAACCGCTTTCACGCACATTTTAAAGGGCTATTTCGCCAAACTCAGCCAAGCCTTAAAGGACAACAAAAACGAACACGACATAGTCCAAGAAGTCCTAAAAGCAGAGTTTTTCGCCAAATTCAAGGACTACAACGCCCTCACGCCCTACGAGGACGGCGAGCTTAGCGCGGGGCAAAAGCAAGACACAAAGGATAAAAAAATTCAAGGCGCGGTTGATTTTGTGCTAAAAAAGGACGGCGATATAGCCGTTTTGTTTGAGGCAAAAAAGCCTGAAAATACAGCCGAGATGATAGACACGCAAAATTGCAACAAAAGAGCCTTGCACGAGGCGATTTTATACTATTTTAGAGAAAAAGAAAAAGCCACGCACGACAACAAAGCCTTTAAGGTAAAATTCATCATCATCACGGATTTTTATCATTTTTTCTTTTTCAAAGAGAGCGAATTTGAAACATTTTTCTACAAAAACGAGGACATAAAACGCCTTTACAAAACCCACAAATCCATATTTTCAAGCAGCGATTTAAAAAAGGAAAAATTCGAGCAAAAGACAAACACCGACTTTTACAACGAGCTAAAAGACTACCTAAACAGCGAGGACTACACGAATTTCGTGCAAACCCACATTAAAAGCCACCTTTTTGACGAGCCAAAGCTCACGCCACTGCATTTGGATTTAAATATCATAAAAAACGCCCTTGAAAACCAAGAAAGCCCAAACGCCCTGAAACCCTTTTACAAGGCATTTTCGCCTGAATTTCTGCTCGATAAATTCAAAAAAGAAAAGGCGCAAATCAACGAAAATTTCTACAAAGAATTGCTCTACATTCTAGGGCTTAAAAGCGACAAAAACAAGCTCATCCCAAGCGGCACAAAGGGCGCACTCTTTGAGCTTATCAAAGAAGCCCTGCCAACTGAAAAACAAAGCAGCGAAAACATCATCTCCCTCATCATAGTGTGGCTAAATCGCATCTTGTTTTTAAAGCTAGTGGAGGCAAATTTGGTGCGTTTTAACCCAAATTCCACGCAAGGGGCGAAATCCGTGCGCTTTTTGAATTTTAAAAGCGTGCAAGATTACGCCACGCTAAATTCACTCTTTTTTGACATTTTCAACAAAAAGCCCAAAAACAGGGACAAAAGCTCGCCCTTTTATCACTTGCCCTACTTGAATTCATCGCTTTTTGCCCCAAACAAAGCCGAAAAAAACCTACTTTTCATCAACGCCCTCAACCCAAGCGTTGAAATTCAGCCCTTTAACGCACCCAAAGCCGCGCCCAAAAAGCTGCTAAAATACCTATTAGACTTCCTAGACAGCTACAACTTCGGCAGCGGCGAGGACTTTGAAAGCGACACGCTCATAAATTCAAGCGTTTTGGGAAATGT
Organism: Campylobacteraceae bacterium; assembly: GCA_963651895.1. Lineage (GTDB taxonomy): Bacteria > Campylobacterota > Campylobacteria > Campylobacterales > Campylobacteraceae > Campylobacter_D. The sequence goes on along the minus strand of CAVJSG010000033.1, from coordinate 12,423 downwards.
CTTTGAGCGCCTAAACGCCTACAAGGACGGCAGTTTCTACACCCCAAGCGACATCACGGCTTATATGAGCCGCGAAAGCATTGAAAAAGTGGTTTTGCAAAAATTCAAAGAAAACTACCCCAAATTCAGCGAAATTCAAGGCTATGAAAATCTCTGCGAGGGCGTGTGGCGTGAATTTGGCAAGCTTGACAAAGCCGCCAAAGAAAGCCTTATAACAAACTACAAAGCCTTTTTAAACGACATTAAAATCTGCGACCCAGCCGTGGGCAGCGGGCATTTTATGGCAGCCGTGCTAAATCAAATGGTAAAAATTCACTATGATTTAGGGCTTTTTGCCGTCAAAAACACCACGCTTATCCTGCAAAATGAGGAAATCATCATCGAGGATTTTGCCTACGAGCACAGCGGCACAAACAAGGCACAGCAAATCCAAAAAGCACTTTTCGAGCTAAAACGAAATATCATAGAAAACAACCTTTTCGGCGTGGATATAAACCCAAACAGCGTGGAAATCTGCCGTTTGCGCTTATGGATTGAGCTTTTAAAAAACTCGTATTATCTGCAAAGCGGCGATGAAAATTACGACCCAAATTTAGCCCAAAATTTCAAAGACGCCCATCAAATGCAAACCCTGCCAAATATCGACATAAACATTAAATGCGGAAATTCGCTTGTAAATCACATTGACATTTCAAGCACGCTTGAAACCTTTTGGGCGAATTTAAATCAAAGATATGAAAAAAGCGAGGATATGTTTGCCAAACAAGAGCTTGAAATTCAAAAAAACGACACTCAAAAGAAATTCAAAGAGCATTTTACAGAGGCAAAAAAGGCAAATTTGGAATATAAAAATTCAAGTGGCAACGCCGCAAAAGCCTATAAAACAGACTTTGAAAACCACACAAACTATCTAAAACAACTTTTTGAGAAAAATTGTAATTGGCACATTGATTTTTACTTGAATTTGCGTGAATTTTTTAGAAATTATGGCTACAAAAACATTGAAAAATACCTAAATGACGAGCAATCACGCATAATACAAAAATATATACACGAATTTGAATTTCAAAAAAACACGCAGTTTGAGCGAGACAAAGACCGCCCCATCAAAGACAAGGACAAAAAAGCACTTTTCAAACTCTTAAACACTTATGAAAAAACAAAAGCCATAAAAAGCTTTGAATGGCGGTTTGAATTCCCTGAAACTTGGGACGAAAACGGGGATTTTTTAAAATTTGATTTAATCATAGGCAACCCGCCTTATGGCGTAAAAACGCCCGAAAATCATAAAAAAATCTACGAGGAAACAAAGCTATATCAACACGCTTCATTTGATGATAGCTACAAACTTTTCATAGAACGAGGCTTTAACTTACTCAAAAACAACGGCTATTTAAGTTTTATCGTCCCTATGAGTCTTACAAGCTCGGCGTCAAATTCAAATTTGCACGATTTTCTTTTGAAAAACTGCGAGGAAATTTCAATCAGCAGTTACGGCTACCGCCCAAACCCCGTCTTTAACAACGCGGAGGTTAATTGCGCCATAGTTTCTTTTACCAAAACGCACACGCCCGCAAAGCAGCTTTTAACGACTAAAATCAACAAACGCTACAAGGGGCAGAATTTGCAGGATTTGATAAAAAACCTTAAATTTACAAATTCCTTGCACTTGCTGAAAAATGGGCGAATTCCCAAAATCAGCGAGCAAATTGAGGCTGACATTTTGGGCAAAATTTACCAAATCAAAGGCAGCATTAAGGATTTATTAAGCGATGCGAGCGATGCTGTGCCGATTTTTTACCGCAAAAGCGGCGGACTTTACTACAAGATAGTAACTTCCTTTGCCACGAATTCAAGCGCGGAGGGCATACTTTACTTGCAACCAAAATACGCAAAAACCATTGCTGCTATAATGTCTAGCTCGCTTTATTATTGGCGATGGCTTATAAATTCAGATTGGCTTAATATGAGAAGCTATGAAATCTTGGACTTTCCCGTCCCCATAGACAAAATCAGCGACACCGCCATAGCCCAAATCGATGCGCGTTATGCGGAGTATGAAAGGGATTTGCTAAAAAATTCAAAGCCTTATCGAAGCAAGGGCGAGCCTGCGTATTACGCGAAATTTTCAAAGCACATAAGCGATGAAATCGACCGCCTAATCTGCCCGCTCTACGCC
>CAVJSG010000033.1:1313-10234 GCA_963651895.1 Campylobacteraceae bacterium | reverse complement strand
TCTACGCCCTAACGCCCGATGAGACGGAATTTATTATAAACTACGAGCTAGAATTCCGCACGGACAACAAAACAAACGAAATAAATAAAACAAACGAAACAAACGACAAGGACGAGTGAAATTTAAAGTGGTTTTATGGGCTTTAAAAGTGTTTTAAAAGGCTTTTAAATGGGGTTTAAATGGCATTTAAAATGTATTTGAAAGGCTAAAAATTTAAAAATTTGCAAAAATTCGTCATTGCGAGGCGTGAAACGCCGAAGCGTCAGCGCAAATCCATACTTGGAAAAGCTGTGGAATTTGCTATTTTGAGCAGTGTTGATTAAATTTATGCCTCTTTAAATAAAAAAGCACCCGCAAAATGTCAAAAATTTCGCATTTTTTCAAATTTTACACCAAAATTTAGCACAAATTTAAAAAAATTTGACTATAATTTACTTTTTTTGGTTATAATCGCACTTTTGCAACGCTTTTTGCGCCTTGCTAGCTGGCGGATTCATAGCTCAGTTGGTTAGAGCAACCGGCTCATAACCGGTTGGTCGCAGGTTCGAGTCCTGCTGAATCCACCATTTTTCTTTTTTCTACTTCTTTTTCGTTTTTTTATTGTTTGCTTTAAAGCCCATAAATTCAGCCTATAATTTGGTTTCGTTTGATTTTGCGATTTTTTATGCCGTAATTTTTGCCGAATAATTAAGCTGCTAATTAGGTCATTATAAGGGACAAACTATGGCAAATGTGGCAAAAACTCATCTTTTTGACAAGGATATTAAGAATTTAGCGCCGTAGGATAAAATATATTTCAAAGTTGTAGGCAACTCCAATTAGGGTGCGAAAATATGCACTTCATTCGTGCGTGCGTTAATTTTGACATAAATTCACGGACTTTGCCATAGTTTTTTCTATGTTTTTTATGAAATTTCGCATAAAGTCAAAGTCTATTTCGCCGTTTTCGCGCGTGGGCAAAAGCACGGTTTCTTTTTGTAGTTTGCTTTGAGAACACATTTTGTCAAAGCCGAATTTATTGAGAAATTTTTTGTCAAACACAGACACGAAAAACAAGCCCACACAGGCGTTTAAATCGAATTTGGGTTTAAGGATATTTACTCTGCCGTGAGAGACGGAGTAAAAGGGTTTGTTTTGGTAAAACGCCTTGCCAAACATATCGATGGTTAGGGCGTTTGCGCCAAACATTTCGCTTTTGCCATCGCCATTTTTGATGTGCATTACTATGCCGTTGTTTGTGCCGCCCGCTGATACCAAAGGCAAGTCGCCATTTTCTAGCTTTTTGGGCTGCAAATCGCCCTTTGCCAAGCAAAGTTCAAACAAATTCACTAGCCTAAATTCACGCCATTCACGCGGCGATTTTACTCTCTCTCTCTCTCTCTCTCTCTCTCTCGTTTTGGGCGTTTAGTGCTTCGTAGGCGTTTAAAATTTGAGACATTTTGTTTTGAGTGGCTTTGATATAATTTTCCATAAAAGCAAAGTCAGGCTCGCCGTTTTTGTCGGCGGGGAGTTTTATGATTTCTTTTTTGACTTTTTCCCAACCCGCCTTATTTCGCCAATCAAATTTAGGCTTTAATGTTCTTTGGATAACGGATATTAAAAACAAACCCTCAAAGATATTGATATTTTTAAGTTTGCATTGTATGGCGTAAGAGTCTTGTAAAATCGTAAATTCGTTTGGTTGATAAAACATAGCACCTGAATTTGCACCATTACCCGAAACACTAATAACATTTTTTAAAATAGTAGCGTTTTCTCGTGGCACATAGCACGATAAACCTTGATTTTCTATACCTGCTGTTAAGGCTGGTAAATTATAAATTTCATCGTGTTTATCTTTTAAATTTAGCACCTTATAATCAAGTTTTTTGACAGGACATTTTTCAAATAAATCCTCCAAACTAAAATTTTTCCACCCCGAAATATCCAACTTCATCGCTCGTCCTTGTTTAGCGAAACCGTGATTTTGCCGCTGTTTATGTCTATGTCGCTTTCGTAAAGTAGGGTTTGCAGGAGCGTTTTTTCAAAGTCCTTTTTGTCGATGCCCCGCTCAAAAAGCATATAATCTAACACGACTTTTTTGAAGTCCTGTTCGGTGATTTCAAAGGGTGGCTGGGGCTTTTGGTAGGATAAATGCTCGCGCGGGTCAAGCCACTGGCAGCTTTCATCGCCACTGGTTTTGTAGATGACATTTAGCCAATAGTCCCTTAACTCGTTTTTCCACTTGCCTTTTATGTCGTGTTTGCCTTTGGTTTTCACGGTTTCAAAGCCATCGTCTTTAATGTGGCAAGCAAAAATCTGCTTATCGTTTTGCGGTTCGTGTGCCTTGAAAAGAAAAATCGACACGCTCGCACTCGCCTTGCCCGCGAAAATATCATCGGGCAAATTTATGATTTTTAAAAGCGAGTGTTTTTTCAGCCATCTTTTCACCCTGTCTTTGGCGACTTCAAGTTTATTATCTGGCAGTAAAAACGCGCACATCGCACCATCGCTGACATTGTTTAGGACATTTTCGACTATCTCATAAACGCCATATTTCTTTTCGTAGGGCGGATTCATCAGCACCTTTGTGATATTTTTGCTTTTTATCCACTCGCAAACCTCTTTGCCGCGGCTATCGGCTTGGATTAAATTCGTTTTTCCGTCCTTGTGGATAAACATATTCGCGCAGGCTAGGGTAAATAAATCCTTTGAAATTTCCACGCCAAAGAGCCGCTCGTTGTGAATTTTTAGCACTTCTTGCGTGTTGTTTATGCCGCCTACTTCTTGTATCATCTCGCCCATCGCCCGCACCAAAAACGCCCCACTGCCGCACGCCGCGTCAAGCACGCGGTCTTTGTAGGTCGTGCCTGTGATTTTATACATCAAATGCACGATGTGGTCGGGCGTGAAAACCTGCCCGTAGTCTGGCTTTTTGGGCAAGTAGCGGTTAAATTCATTGAAAAAAATCGCCATCACATCCTCACCGCGCCATTGCGTGCTTGGGATATACCTTGAAATTTTAACAACATTGTCGATAAATTCACTAATGGCTTGGCTGTCGTTTTCTTTGTCGCAGGTGATTTTTTCATATTGTTCTTTGATGATTTTTAGCTTTTCGTTTTTGGAAAATTCGTCCTTGTAACTTTGCTCTAAAACTTGGATGATTTGGGCTTTGAGTAGGGAAAAATTAAGATTTTTGAATTTTTCTAAATCCGCGCCCTTTCTGTCCGCGACTAGTGCGCAGGCTGTGAAAATCATCCTTTGGGTAAGGTTTTGCATTACAAATTTATGGTGTAAAATTTCGTTAATGCGAATGGTGCAGGTTTGGATTTTATCAATGTCGATTTCGATTTGGTTGAAAAGATTTAGATAATAGCTTTTGTCAAAAAGGGCGTTTGTTTGAGCTACGCACTCTTTGTTTTTATAAACTATGGCGTTGTTGCCATCATAAAGGATGCCGATGACTTGCTTGTATTTCTTGCGGGTAATGTCTATGTAGCTTTCGATTTGGGCTATGGATTTTACTTGCTCGGCTGTCTTTGTGCCGTTTATGTCGATTTCTTTGTCGCCTTGCTTTTTAACCTCCAAAACCAAAGCCGGCTTGCTTGTGTCGTGCGGAAAATACCATCCATCAGGCTTTTTTGCAATGCCCTTAAAATAATAATCATCAAGACTACCAAAACTCGTTAGCTGCCCCACGCCTGATTTGGCGTCTATTTCGTTTTGTAAATTTAGAAGCTTCGCCGCCACACTTCTAACCTCATCCTCGCTTATGAACTTTTCAGCCTTTGGCATTTTTGTCCTTTGTGAATTTGCTTTTAGCGTTGAGTGAAATTATAACGGCTTTTGGTGAATTTTTGGCAATTTTGCGAATTTTTCTAAATTCCAAGCAACATTTTGGCAAAAGAGCTAATTTTGTGAATTTTTTGGGTAAATTTGCCTAAAAATTCACGGAATTTGTGAATTTTTAAACAAATTTCACCAAAAATCCACGCAAAACTACATCCACTCCAAAACTTGACTAATCTCACTCGTTACAAAGCATTTAAGCCCCACATCTTCAAGCGGTTTGGTGGGGATGATGGCGGTTTTGAATTTTTGCATAGCCGCTTCTTTGAGGCGCACATCGAGGCTAAAAACCTCGCGGATTTCGCCATTTAGCGAGAGTTCGCCGATGAAAACGCTATCCTTGCTCAGCGGGCGGTTTTTAAAGCTTGAAATTATCGCCGCTACCACCGCCAAATCCGCCGCCGTCTCGCTAATCCTCACGCCGCCGCTGACATTGACAAACACATCATAATGCCCAAGTGCCAGCCCGAGTTTGCGTTCAAGCAAGGCTAGCAGCATATCTAGGCGGTTTTTCTCATAGCCTGTGGAGCTGCGTTTGGGGTAGCCGCTCTCGCACACGAGTGCTTGGATTTCCAGCACCAGCGCGCGCGAGCCCTCCATCACCACGCCCAGCGCACTGCCAGCCACCGCCTTGCCGCGCGTGAAAAAGCGATTTGCCACATCCTTTGCGCTCACTAGCCCCCTCGCGCTCATCTCAAAAATCCCCACCTCGCTCGTGCCGCCAAAGCGATTTTTAAAGCCGCGCAAAAGCCGAATTTCCTTTGTCGCATCGCCCTCAAAGTAAAGCACCACATCTACCATATGTTCGAGCACGCGCGGACCTGCGATGGCGCCGTCTTTGGTGATGTGCCCGATGATGAAAGTGCTGACACTGCGGGCTTTGCTTACCCTCATCAGCTCAAAGGTTATCTCGCGCACCTGAGTCAGCGAGCCTGCGGCGGAGGCGATTTTGTTGGAGTATAGCGTTTGGATGGAGTCGATGATGAGTAGCTCGAACTCCCCGCACGCAAGTTCAGCCAAAATGTCCTCCAAACAAAGCTCTGTCAGCAAAAAGAGGTTTTTGTCGTTTGCTTCAAGCCTGTCAGCTCGCAGTTTGATTTGGCTTTTGCTTTCCTCGCCGCTGACATATAGGACTTTCTTGCCGCTTTTGGCTAAATTTGCGGCGATTTTTAAAAGCAGGGTTGATTTCCCCACGCCGGGGCTGCCGCCAATTAACACTAATGAGCCCTCCACCAAGCCCCCGCCCAGCACTAAATCAAGCTCCTTGTCGCCTGTGCCAAGCCTTTTGAAATTCTCTATTTCCACGCTCTCAATGCACACTGCTGTGCTAGGCGCGGCGTTTGCTTTGGAGATTTCTTTTAAAACCGCGATTTGCTCGGCTTTTAGCTCCACGAAGCTGTCCCAGCCGCCGCACTCTGGGCATTTGCCAAGCCATTTGCTTTGCTGATTGCCACAGCTTTGGCACTCAAAAATGATGGTTTTTTTCGCCATTTTTTGCCTTTTTTTTGGGTTTTTGTGTAAATTTTAGTGAATTTGGCTTAAAAAATTTGCGGATTTGTTAAATTTAAAGTAAAAATTCACAAATTCCACTTTAAATTTAGACTAAATTCAACCCGCTTTGCGAGATTTTGTAAGTTTTATCGCACATTCTCGCGAGTGTGTTGTCGTGGGTTACGAAAAGCAAAATTGCGCCGTTTTCCTTGGCGTAGGATTTTAAAATGTGGATGACATTTTGGGCGTTTTCAAAGTCGAGATTGCCTGTGGCTTCGTCCGCAAAGATGACTTTTGGCTTTTTGCAAAGCACGCGGGCGATGCTTACGCGCTGCTGCTGTCCGCCGCTGAGTTTGCCGATTTTTGTCCCCAAAAGCTCGTAAATTCCAAGCCTTTCAAGCAGGCTTTCGTCTAACTCGCCACCGCTTAAAACGCTTGCTAGTTCGATGTTTTCAAGGGCTGAGAAACCTTTGAAAAGATAGTGCATTTGAAAGATGATGCCAAAAAGATGGCGGCGAATTTTTAGCCTTTTTGCCTCGCTTAAAGCGTATAAGTCGGCGTCTTGCACGAAAACCCTGCCTTTTTTAGGCTTTAAAAGGCTTGATAAGATGTGCAAAAGCGTGGATTTGCCGCACCCACTGCTGCCTTGAATGGCGATGCAATCGCCCTCATAAAGCTTTAAATTCAGCCCCTCAAAAAGCGGATAATCAAAGCTGTGGCTTAAATCCTCCGCCCTTAAAAGTGCCATTTTACCTCATTTGCGCGGCGACTTCGGCGGCGAAGTCCTCGCTCTTTTTTTCCAAGCCCTCGCCCACTTCAAAGCGCACGAACTGAGCGACTTCAAAGTCGCCTATTTCCTTGCGTTTTTCATCGATGACTTGGGCTATGGTTTTTTTATCGTCCATCACAAAAAACTGCCCCAAAAGCGTTAGGCGGCTGTCAAGCTGTGAATTTTCAGCGATAAAGCTGTTTATTTTGCCCGGGATGATTTTGTCCCAAATTTGCTCTGGCTTTTTTTGTGCCTTTAACTCAGCCTTTATCTCATCCTCGGCAGCCTTTAAAATGCTGTCAGTTAGCTGTTTGCGGCTTGCAAATTTTGGGATTTTATGCTCGGGCTTGTTTGGGTCTTTTAAGCGGCGGCGTTCCTCGTTGTCCTTTTCAAGCTCGGCTACAAGGGCTTTATACTCATCTTTGATGAATTCATCGTCCAAATCCTCGTAGGACAAAAAGCTAGGCTTCATCGCCGCGATGTGCATACAAAGCTGTTTGAGAAAGGGCAGGGCTTTTTGCGCGACTTGCTCGCTGCTCGCGTTAGCGGCGGTAAGCACGCCCACGCGCCCATTTGTGTGAATGTAGCCGTTAAGAATGCCCTTTTCGCCGGCTTTTAAAGTCGCAAAGCGGCGCACCACGAGGTTTTCGCCTATGGTGGCGATTTGTGAATTTAGGTATTCCTCGAATTTCACGCCGTTGATTTCACTCGCAAAAAGCTGCTCGTTTGTAGCAAAGCCCTTGTTTTGGATATGCGCGGTGGTGTCTTTTGTAAGGGCGATAAACTGCTCATTTTTGGCGACAAAGTCCGTTTCTGAATTTATCTCGGTTAGGGTCGCCATCTTAAAATCATCGCTGATTTTAAGGCTGATTAGCCCCTCAGCTGCGAGCCTGTCAGCCTTTTTCGCAGCCTTGCCAAGCCCCTTTTCGCGCAAAAACTGCACCGCCTTTTCAAAGTCGCCGCCGCACTCGCTCAAGGCGTTTTTGCAGTCTAACATCCCAGCACCCGTGCTTTCGCGCAACTCTTTTATCATCTGTGCGTTAATCTCAGCCATTTTGCCCGTCCTCTTTTAAAAATTCCTGCCTAAATTCAGCGTCATCTTCCTCACTCAAAGCTTCCTCTAAAACCTCGCGTTTATCACTTTCCGTGAAAACCTCGCCGCCCTCTTGCTCGAACAAATCCTCATCCTGCTCGCGCAAATTCTTGCCCTCGTTTATCGCCTCAGCCATTTCTTGGCAGAAAAGCTGCACGGAGCGAATCGCATCGTCATTTCCGGGGATGGGGTAGGTTACGAGGTCGGGGTCGCAGTTTGTGTCAAGCGGTGCTATGACGGGGATTTTGAGGCGATTGGCTTCCTGCACGGCGATTTTTTCTTTCACCGTGTCGATGATGAAAATCATATCGGGCTGATTTTTTAGATAACGCACGCCGCCTAGGTAATCGAGCAGCTTTTCTTTCTTGCGCGTAAGCATCAGCGCCTCTTTTTTCGTAAGCAGCTTCATCGAGCCGTCTTCTTCCATTTTCTCGATGATTTCAAGCTTCCTAACGGACTGCTTAATCGTGCCAAAATTCGTCATCATACCGCCCAGCCAGCGATGGCTGACATAGGGCATACCGCATTTTTCGGCGCACTCTTTCACAGCCGCACTTGCTTGCTTTTTCGTGCCGACAAAAAGGATGGTTTTGCCCTCAGCAGCAGCGTCTCGGACGATGTTGTAGGTGTAGCGGAAGTAGCGCAAGGACTTTTGCAAGTCGATGACATAGATGCCCTTGCGTTCGCCAAAGATGAATTTTTTCATCTTGGGGTTCCAACGCCTCGTTTGATGCCCAAAATGCACGCCGCATTCGAGCAAATCTCTCATAGTTACCATTGTAGCTCCTTAGTTTAGCTTTTTCCCTCCACGCCCCTTTACGCTAATAGCCTATTTGCCTTGCTTTGCAAGTCTTGGCTAAAACGCAAGCTAAAAGGACTGGCGTGTGTGAAATGGTGTGATTTTTTGCACTATCGCAAAAAAGCGAAATTGTAGCAGAAAATTTTTAAATTTTGGTTTAGAATTTGAAATTTTTTAAATTTTTTTGTGAATTTCGCAAGAAATTCACAAAATTCACAAAACCAAACCTTAAATTTAGCCCCAAAACCCCCAAATTTCACTTTTTGCAGCAATACACAAAAGCGGGCGGGATGTTTTTCCACACGATTTTGGGGGTGCTTAGCTCGCTGAAAAAGGCGCGCAGCTTCCGCGCAAAACGGCGCCTTTTTATCGGCGAGCAAAAGGCGTAAATAAAGGTCGTAAAGCAGCCGCCATCGTTTAAGCACTCGCGGATGATGCCCAGCAGCTCGTCCTGCTCGCGCTCGCTCAAAAAAGTCCAAGGAATGCCCGACACCACAGCGTCCAAACGCCCTAAATTGCGCCTTTGCAAAAAGGCTCGCAAATCCTGCGCCCTGCCCGCCTCGATGTCCAAATTTTCAAACCTCGCGGCTAGTTTTGCCGCCATTTTCGTGTCGATTTCTACGGCGAAAAAGCTCGCCGCCGCGCTCTTTTTGCGCAAAATTTGCCTTGTGAAAACACCCGTGCCAGCGCCTAATTCTGCGATATTTTGCGCATTTTCAAGCGAGATATTTTCCGTCATCGCCCAAGCGAGTTTGGCAGAACTTGGCAAAATCGCCCCTACCTGCTTTGGCTTTTTCAAAAAATCATAAGCAAACATTGAATTTTCCTTTGTTTTGTAAAATTTTTTTTGGCTTTTTTGGAAAAAAGTGTTGAAATTTAGCTGTCATTGTGGCAACTCGTCATTGCAAATGGCGCAAAGCCCCGCCACGCCTCGCAAT
>CAVJSG010000033.1:0-1303 GCA_963651895.1 Campylobacteraceae bacterium | reverse complement strand
TAGTTTATCTGCGCTTTTTTGCCTATCATTCTCGCTCTTTGCCTCAAAAAACTTTTATCATCGCTGATAAGGCTGCGTTTTGGTTCAAATCCACTCATCTCAAAGCCCGCTATGTCGATGATGGTGTGCATTAAATCATCGCTCATAAAGGGTTCGTGCGTGGCGGCTTTCAAGCGGGCGTGAATTTGCGGGTGTTTGGCGATGAATTTATCGCTCACATAGACTAAAAATGGGATTTCGAGCATAAAACGCGTGGGCTTGGCGTCCGAGCGCGAGGACTTATCCTCTGTGTCATAGACATCCTCGCCGTGGTCGCTAAAATAAATCACTATGCTGTCGGTGTTTGCGAAGCGTTTGATTATTTCATTCAGCACGAAATCCGTGTATAAAAGGGAGTTTGCATACTCCGCGATAAATTTCGCCCCACGCGAAGCCCTGATATCGCTTGCTTTGAAGCGTTCAAATTCACGCGGATAGCGGTTGAAGTAGGTGTTGTGGCTGCCCATCAAGTGAAATGTTAGGAAAAGCCCCTGCTCACCGCTCTTTGCGCCAAGCACCTCATCCAAAATGCCCAGCACTGCGCCATCTGGCTTCATCGTATCAAGCACATTGCCCGCCCTAGCACTGCTCGTCCAGTGCAACTCATCGCTGCGCCCAAAGATAATGGTAGTCGCCTTCGCCCAGAGGCTGAATTTCTCTTGGTTTGAGATAACCACGCTCTTGTAGCCGCCAAGCCGCATCGCGTCTATCAAATTCAGCCGCTGATACCACGCAACGCCCAGCTCGTCTTGGTTTGCGAGGCTCAACGCCTGCGAGAGTGCCTCAAAGGTATAAACCTGCGAGGCGATGACATCGCCAAAAACTAGCAAATTATCAGGCTTTTGCCCTTGCAAAGTGCTTAAATTTGGGGTGTTTGGCAGGTAATGCCCATAAATTTGCATCAAATTTCGCTGCGCACTCTCGCCGATAATCAGCACGATATTGTCAATCTGCCTATCCTGCGGGACTTTGCTCGCATTTATCTCCCGCACAAAATCATCAAAATTCGCCGCGATTTGCTCATACTCCCTCATCGCCAAAAGCACGGAATTTAGGGCGTTTTGAACGGACACAGCGGCATTGTAGATGACATCGCTACTGCGCTCGTAGGTGGGGCGAAGTCGCGCGGCGTGGATGAAAATGAGGGCGATTAAAAGCGCACAAAAGGCTATATAGAGCTTTTTATCAAATCCCCCCCCCCTGTCTAGCACTATTTTATGGGCTTTTGCGCCAAATTTAAATGCCACAAAACACAGCCCAAGCG
>CAVJSG010000032.1:0-14276 GCA_963651895.1 Campylobacteraceae bacterium | reverse complement strand
TCATAAATTTAAACCAAAAAACAACCAAAAAAATGCCAAAACGACAAAAAATTCAACAAAAAGGACTCAAAATGACAAGTGCCATCGGCTTTTATCAAATGCGCGAGGAGCAGGGTTTCACGCAGCTTGTGGATGAGTATTTGGCTTACACCAAGCAGCAAGAGGATTTAGATGCTGCCGCAAAGGCTTTGCGAGCCAAATTTTGGGCGATGCAAGCGCCGCTGGGGGCGGTAAATGTGGGGGATTTTAGCTTTTATGACAACGCGTGGGATTTGCTGAATTTGCTGGGTGCAAAGGGCGAGGCGCAGATGGCGTGCAGCGGCGTGAAAAGCTACTATCAGGCGGTTACGCAGCAAAATGCGCACTTTGCCAAGCACAGGTGGCTGGATAGCGAGTTTTTCGTCATCAAGCCTGAATTTAGCGAGGCGAGCGAGTATGAGTTAAACACGCGCGAGCTTTTTGCCCACTACCACGAGGCTCGCGCGCTGGGGCATAGGGTGAAATTCAGTATTATGGGGCTTTTCAGCACGCTTTTTTTCGCGCATTTGAGCGAGGATGCCGAAAAAAAGGCGTTTAAGAAGTTTAAAAGCTCGTATTTTAACTTCATAAACGAGCTTGCGCGGCTTGAAAAGGGCGTGGAGGTCGATTTCAACGAGCTTGCGTTCTCGGCGGCACAGGACGATAAGATGACGGAGACGATTCGCTGCACGCTTGGAATCCCCGCTGTGGAGTGCATTTATGATAGGTTCGAGCGCCGCGGCATAAGGCTTTGGGTGAGTTCGTTTGAATATGATGTCTATTTACTCGATATTTTGATGCGCACGGCTGCGAGTGGAGTGGGCTTTGATGCAAATAAAACCCCGCCAAACGAGCTTTTAGAGCGGCTGGGAAAGAGTGGTAAAAGCTTAAAGCTTGGTATCATCGACCTTGAAAGGCTTGATAGCGCAGCGATGGACGGCAAAATCGCGCTTTTAAGGCATTATCTTAACTTTATCCCCAAGGAAAAGCTGATTTTAAGCCTTTCAAATAGGATGATGCAAACGAATTTCGCCTACATAAAGGCTCACAGCGATTTTACTGCCTATGATGAATTCGCGCAGACTAAAATAAATGAGTTATTAGAGCTTGACAAGGCATTTCAAAGTCTGTAAATTTGGGCTTTGCGGCGTGTGTAGGATTTTTTAAAATGCTTTGAATTTAAAGTTTTTAGGTGTTTTAAAAGGCGTTTAAAATGCTTTAAATTTTGAATTTTAAAGGCTAAAAATTTAAAAAATTCACAAAAATTTGCAAATTTTACAAGGATTTTGGCTAAAATATCGCTTTTATTTTGGCGTTTTTAAGTTTAAAATGCTAGAATTTATGCTCGTTTTTGCGGCGTTTAAAGCCAAATTTTTGCCAAAAATGCGCGCAAAACTTTGGCAAAAATGCCTCAAATTCAAGTAGCCCGGGTGGTGGAATGGTAGACACAAGGGACTTAAAATCCCTCGGAAATTATTTCCGTATCGGTTCAAGTCCGATTTCGGGCACCATTTTTGTCCTATTTTCTCGCTCTTTCATTAAAATATGGCACTTTTATAAATTTTCAACCATTATTCGCTAAAATTTCGCAAGCAAAAAAACAAAATTCAAAACGGCAAGGCAAAATTTATGAAAACAAAATTCGCAAAAAGCAAAAAAGCAAATTTATAAGGCATATTCACAAAATAAATTCACAAAAAAAGGCACAAAAAAATGCTCAAAAATTTCGATTTTTCGCTGCTTCAAAGCGATGATTTTAATGAAATCTCCGTCTGCCAAGCCATCATAAACCCCATTTTGCAGGCTTTGGGCTTTGTCATCAAAAACCCCAAAAGCCCGCAGCCCCTTGAAATGAAGCTCGCCGAGGGCAGAAAAATGGACATTCAGCTCGGCACACACGCCGCAAACCCCGTAAATTTGATACCTGACTATGTGCTTTACCGCGCGCAAAAAGAGTTTTGCATACTTGACGCCAAAGCCCCGAGCGAGAAAATTCACAAGGACGGCAAGCACTACAAGCAAGCCCAAAGCTACGCGCTGGGCTTTGAGTGCGAATTTTTCGCCCTTTGCAACGGCAAGGAATTTGTGATTTACAAATTCGGCAGCGGCGAGATAGTTTTGCAAATTGACATTGAAAAGGAATTAAACGCTAAATTTGAGGCTTTGCAAGGCTTTTTTGCTGGCAAAAAGCCCACGCCTACGCCCACACCGCCAAAGCAAAGCGATGAATGGTATCTTTCGCGCGAGATTCCAAAGGCGATTTTAAAGCCCAAAAAGCAGGCAAAAAACCGATATTTTGGTTGCACGGCGTATTTTACGCGCCAAAGCTGGGATGTGGTAACGGATAACATAAAAGCATTCACGGACAAGGGCGATGTGGTGCTTGATAGCTTCGGCGGCAGCGGCGTTACGGCTATCGAGGCTATGATGAGTGGGCGGCTTGGCATTCACACGGATTTAAATCCGCTGTCCATTTTTATGGTAAAGGCACTCACGGCGAGTGTGAATTTGGGGGATTTTTGGGAGTTGAGCGAGGAAATTCTAAAAGAATTCACAAAACTTCGCCCCAAAAACGAAAAAGAGGCAAAGGCGATTTTAAAGGGCGCAAAGCACTATCCTAACGCGATTGATGAGGAATTTGGCGAGACGGCTAGCCTTAAAAAACAGGATGAAATTTTGTGGCTTCCAAAGGACGAGCCGCTGCCAAAAGGTAGCGACACCCCAAGCGTTTTGGGGCTTTTCACGCCGCTGCAACTTGCAGAACTCGCCCTTTTGCGAAAGCTCATTTTTAAGCACACCGCGCCTAGCGGGACGAAAGAACAAAGAATTTTAAAACGCAATATGCGCTACTCTTTGCTTTTGGCATTTTACAACACAATCACAATGTGTAATCTAACTTTCCACGAAACCAAGTTGCGCAAGGGCAAAGCGGGCGTTTGCGGAATTTTTGCCTACTATCGTTACAGAATCGCAAAAACCCCCGAAAAATTCGACACAGCCGAAATTTTCAGAGGCAAAATAGAACGCATTAGAAAGGGCAAAAAAGAACTAGAAAATTCGCCACATTTTTATGATGCTTATTTTGCGCCACTAAATAGGGTGATAAAGGATTTCAAGGGTGCGATGATGAGTCAGCGGCAGAATTTAGACAAAATCGACTCCATTTTAGACAAAACAAACGGCGAGAAAATCTTTCAAGCAGACGCTACGAATTTAAAGGAAATTGAAAGCGAAAGTGTGGATTTTATCTACACTGACCCGCCTTACGGAGCGAAAATTCCATATCTTGATTTAAGCACGCTTTGGAATGCGTGGTTCGATTTTGGCGTGGATTTAAATTTAAAGGAAAAAGAGTGCATTGAAAAGGGCAGCTTAGAAAAATCAGCAAACGATTATGAAAATTTGATGAAAAAATCCCTAAAAGAAATATATCGCGTGCTGAAATTCAACCGCTGGCTTGCCTTTGTCTTTCAGCACCAAAGCACAAGGCTTTATCAACTCATCGTTGAGAGTGCTGAAAATGTGGGCTTTGAATACGCGGGCTTTACTAGCCAAGATAATGGACAGGCGAGCTTTAAAAAGGTGCAAAACCCTATGCGCGTGCTGAAAGGGCAGATTACCGTTTATTTTAAAAAGGTTGATAACGCAAAGGCAAGGGTAAAAATCGCCACAGGCACGGAGAGTTTGGAGCAAATGTTTAAGGACATTGAAAAAATCATAGTTGAAAACAACGGCGCAACCCTAGAAACCATACACGCAAATATAGTCAAAATGGCTTTGGAGGGCGGCTATCACACGCTTGTGGGGGATTTTAAAAATGTGATTATGCTGATAAATGAACGCTTTGATTATGACGAGCAAAGCAAACTTTATCACATAAGGGACGCGGCTAGGATTTTCAACTACGGCATTCCCATCGATGAAAGGGCGAAATACTACATTTTGGGTGAGCTGAAAAAAGCGGACAAGGAAGGCAGGGGCGTGAATTTTGATAAACTTTGCTTGTATATAATCCCGCTTTTAAAAAACGGCGTGCAAAAGGATAGAAAATTTGTGCGCGATATTTTAAACGAGGTTGCGATTGAAAACAAAGCCACAAACGAGTGGCGTTTAAAGCCCAAAGAAGCGGGCTTGTTTGATGAAATTTGAAAGGGGAGAAAATGGCGACAAATGAAGTGATTAAGCCTTTGGAATTAAAGGGCTACGAGGCGTTGATTTATGCGATAATGAAAGGCTTTGAAAAGGACGGCACGAAGCCATCTTTGGAAAACATACATTTTAAAGCTGTGGAATATGTGCTAAAATATCGCACAAATTATGGGGGCAACACCGACACCGTAAAGGCTTTAAAGAAAATCGCCGTGCCTGATAACAAAACAGGCGAGTGGAAACTAAAACCAAGTTTTTTTGAGTAGGGGGTTTGGGATTGCCGCAAACTTTGGGGCTAAATTTGTGAATTTTTTTTAACATTTGGCACGAATTTTGCGGTAATTCGTCATTGCAAGCGGTTTTTTAAAAAACCGCCACTATGCTGTCATTCTGAGCCTTGCAAGGCAAGGCGAAGAATCCACAAAAAAAATTCACACCAAATGCCCGAAATTTCGTTATTACAAAGTATTTGAAAAAAACCAAAACAATCCATAAAATTTCGCCAAATCCCGCAAATTCCCACAAAATTTCACAAATTCCCCAAAAAGCACTCATAAATTTACCCCCAAAGCCGATTTAGCGGTATTATTAAAGGATTGTTATGAAATTTTTTAAAAATTATTTTGCAAATGTCGCCACAAAATTCACACCCATTGTCGCCACGAATGCCGCAAAATTCACACCCAAAACAGCGGTAGCACTTGCATTAGCCCTAGCCCTCGCCACTCTCATCGCCCCGCCCGCAGCAAACGCCCTAAATTTGCAAAATAAATTCAGCGATTTTAGCGCGGGCAATGATTTTTACGAGGATGACAGCTACATTTTCACCAAAAACGCCTACGCCATCAGCGCTGAAAGCCTTAAAACCTACGCGCGAACAAACGCCAAAGACGCCATAAACGCCGCACCCTTCGCCACGCTCGCAGGCACAAAAAGCGGCGCGCTTGTCGATATGCGCTCAAATGGCTTGCGCGGCGCGAAGTTCCTCATAAACGGCTTTGACGCGAGCCCTGCGCTTGTGAATTTCAGCGGCTTTTCGCCCCTAAATTTCGTCCCCGCAGCCTTTATAGACGAGCTTTCCTTGCAGCCCCAAAGCCTCGCCACTCAGCTTGGAAGTGGCACAAAGGGCGGTGCGGTGGGCATTAGCACGCACTCGCGCAAAGCAGCCTTTACGCTTGGCGGCACTTATGAGCAAGATAATGGCTACGGCGGGCACATTTTATATGGCGGCGAGCTTTTTAGGGACTTTTGGCTAAATTTAGGCTTTGCTTACAACACAGCGACTAGCGATTTTTTGCTGGCTAATGCCACGCAAATGCAGGCTAAATTTACGCTTTTGTGGAATTTAAACGAGCATAATGAAATAGTTTTGGGCGCGAATTTTATGCAAGCAAAAGCAAATGAATACACTCAAAACGGCTTTGCTGGCGGTTTCCCAAACTACGACACCATAGCCGCAGGTTACAAACGCCACCCATACCTTGATAGCATACAAAATTTATACCCTATGATGTATAGGGAAAAGGCGGCACAAGCAGCGCAGCTAAACCCTGATAACACCGAGTTTTCAGGCATCCCGCGACCCCTCACTCAGCAATGGCTAAATTTAAATTTGGGCTACAAGATAAATTTCACGCCCAAAATTTCACTAAATTTAAAGGGCTTTTACGCCACAAACGCCGTGAAAAAGGACGATTTAAGCTACACAAGAGAGTTTTTTGAATGGGGCGGCTTTGTCTATAAGGACAGCTTTTTGAGCATAAGCGACTTTGGCTACAACGAAGCAAAAATGGGCTTTAACGCCGAATTTGCTTGGGAGTATAGCCTCGGTAAATTCACGCTTGGCACACAGAATTTAATCGAAAACGCACACAGCAAGGACACTTTTAGCTTTGAAAACTACCAAAAATTCGTTATCTCAGGCAACAACCACGCGCAGTTTGCGGGCGCCTACTCAAACGAGCTTGAAATAACGCAAAGCAAAAACGCCCTTTATGCGAGCAAAAGGTTTGATTTTAGCTCTGTTTTTGCGCTCACGGGCGGGGGCAGGTATGAAATTTACAAGTCAAAGTTAAAAGTAAGGGGCGAGCATAAAAACGAGCACAGGTATATATACTTCAACACCGATGTTTATGACCCTGCGTTTTCGGGCTTTGGGGCGACAAATGAGGACTATGAGGGCGAGGATAGCAAGAAATTCACAGCTTTCGAGCTTTTAGCAAATTTAAAATACTCAAACAGCGGGCTGCTTTACGCTCGCTATGAAAGAGGCTACACGGCACTTCCGGCTCAGTTTTTGGCACAGCGAAACTACAAAAATCTCATAAACGCTACACCTGCTGTTGGTGGAAATAGGGGAAGTCGCATACACATAGGCTACGCGGATTTGGAATATAAAAAGAGCGAATTTGAGGATGAAATTTATGACAGCTTTGAGCTTGGTTTTAAGGACTTTTTTGCGAGTGAAAGCAGCCTTTTGGCGTTTAATGCAAACGCCTACTACATAGGCACTCAAAATGAGTTTTATCAACTAAGAAATTACAATCCTTTTGTGGAAATTAGGGACTATTATAACGGGGCAAAAGACGCCGTTTATGCGGTAAATCCAAGCATAGTGGGCGTGTGGGAGAAAACGCGCAGAGTGGGCGTGGAGCTGTTTTTGGCGCAGTTTTTCTTTAATGGGCGCGTGAATTTTAACGAATCTTTTGCCTACCAAAAGGCTGAATTTCAGGGCGAAAACGGATGGGCGAAAATCCCCTACACTTACGACTACAAGGCGACATTAAGCGCTAATGTCGAGCTTTTTAAATGGCTAAATTTGTGGGCAAATGCTAGCTTTTTTGGGGCGCAAAAAGTGGCAAATAAATCCTACTCAACAAGGGCTTATAGAGGCTATCAAGTGCCTATTACACAGGGCTTGGCGGGGGGCAATGGGGGCTTAATAGTAGAAAACGAAAAGGACGAATTTTTACCTAAATTTTGGCTGCTTGACCTCGGCGTGGGGCTGCATTTTGGGGCATTTCACATAAACGGCGGCGTGAAAAATTTACTTGACACCACGCACTATGACTACTACAACCGCGATTTACTCGACACAAATCTCGGCACCGCCTACGCAGGAAACGGCTATGTCATCGCAAAAAAACGCCGCTTTTTCGTGGAGGTGAATTTTACTTGGTGAATTTTTTGGGGGTTTGTGAATTTTAGTTTTTTGGGTTGAATTTGGTGTGAATTTTTTTGGAGTTTTTTGGTTGAATTTGGAGTGAATATCGCAGCAAACGCCAAAACAAAGGTGAAAATTCACGCTTTTTAACATTAAAATTTACAAACTTGCTTAAAAGCGTGAATTTTCCGTCAAATTTAAATTTAAGGCGCAGTATTTTTAGTGAGAACTTGATTTGGGCGGGCGAAGGCTAGACTAACAGCGGCAGCGGTCTGCCGAGCCCGCACAAAGCAATTTATCGCAAAAAGACGAGCCAAGCCGAATTTTAAAGCCTAAAAACAATGCTGAAATTTACAAATCAAACTCAAAGAATTTACAAAAAATTTATTATTTATTAACTTTTTTCCCCCTCTTTTTCAACGCCATTTCTCTGTAAATATCGCGCGGCTCGTCCTTGCGACCGCTGTATTCTAGCACTTTGCCGCCTATGAGTATGAAATTATCCCAAGTGGGCGAGGTTTGTATGAAGTAGCGCGCCTCTGCTATGCTATCAAAGCCGCGCAAATACACGCAGTGTAGGCGTTCTCCCACGCATTTGTCCGTGAAAGCCCTGTATTTTCGGAAGTTCGCGTAGAGTTCTTGCATTAAATCCGCGTTGCTTTGGTTGCGGTAAGCCCCGATTTGCACCAAAATCTCGCCCTCGACAAGCTCGGCAAAGGCTTGTCCGCTCGGCTTGCTAGTAGTTTGCGGCGTGGTTTGGGGCATATTTTCCACGCTTTGCCTTAAATTTTGCACTCTATTTCGCCTAATACTAGGCGTTTGCGGCTCGCTTGAAGGGGCAATGAATGTAGTTTCAAGTTTTGCGTTTGGCGAAAACAGCGCAAACGCCACTATATCAAGGTTTATGTGCGCGTTAGCCTTTATGTCAAGGTCATTTGCAGCCGCTTGCGAGAGCAAAACAGCGCGTCTATCGGCGTTTGAAACCCTATCATTTATGCGAACCTCGGTGCTGCGCCCATTTGCGAGGTTGCTGATACGCACGATGGTGTTGAATGGTAGGCTTTTGTGCGCGGCGGTGTAGGACACAGGGTCGTATCGCTCGCCGCTAGCGGTGCTCGCGCCTGTTTTTTTGCCGCTTAAACCTGCGATGACATTTGCGTTTTCGCCGAATTTCAAAATGTAGTAGCCGTTTAGCACAAACCTCTTATTTGCCGCCTCTGTATAGCTTTCACTCGTGCCAAACTGCTTATCCGCCGCACTGCACGCACTCATAAGCAGCACGAAAGTGCCAAGTGCCAAGACTTTGAAGGCTTTTATAACCATATTTCCTCTTTGTTTAATTTTCATTTATAAATTCGTTTCGTCCTACAAACTTTCGCCATTATATCGACATTTCGTTTGGTTTTTTGATAAATTTGCGAAATTTTAATGGGCTTTGTTAAATGCTTGTGCGTGGCGATTTTGTGGGAAAATGCGTGAAAAAATGTGAAAAATTTGTAAATTTCATTTAAATTCAACCCAAAAACACCAAATTTTAAGTCAAATTTAGCTAAAATAAGCTCACAAAAAGGGCAAAAATGCGACATTTAATCACCACCAAAGATTTAAGCAACGCCGAAGTTTTGGCACTTTTCGAGGATGCCGAGGACTTTTTGGACGAAAAGCCGCGCGATTTGCTAAAAGGCAAAAGCGTTACGACCATCTTTTTTGAAAACTCCACCCGCACGCTTTCAAGTTTTGAAACCGCCGCCAAACGCCTTGATGCCAAGGTTTTGCGCCTCGATGTCTCGCGCAGCAGTTCGAGCAAGGGCGAGACGCTTTATGACACCGCCGCAAACCTCGATGCGATGGGACCTAGTGCGATTGTGATGCGCCACGCTCGCAGCGGCGTGCCGCTCAAACTCGCAAACTATGTGCATTGCCCCGTTTTAAACGGCGGAGACGGCAAGCACGCGCACCCTACGCAGGCGTTGCTGGACCTTTTCACCATCCGCAAGCACTTTGGCGGGGACATCGCGGGCAAAACGCTCATCATCGTTGGCGACATAAAAAATTCACGCGTAGCAGCCTCAAACATCGAGCTTTTAAGCCGTTTTGGGGTAAAAGTGGTGCTTGTCGCGCCGCCGCATTTTATGCCAAATGTAGCCCTGCCAAAGTGCCACAGACTCGATGATGGCATAGCCCAAGCGGACATCATAATGAGCCTGCGCACGCAAACTGAGCGGCACGAAACGCAAATGTATGGCTCGTTGCAGGACTACGCGAGCGATTTTTGCATCACAAAAGAACGCATTAAAGACAAGAAAGTCATAATCCTCCACCCCGGACCCGTGCACCGTAACATAGACATCAGCGATGAAGTGCTAACAGACAGCCGCTCGCTCGTGCTAAAACAAGTAAAACACGGCGTGGCGATAAGAATGGCAGCACTCAAAAAGCTGATTTTGGAGAATGAGTGAGGGCGTAAATTTCGTTGAATTTGGCATAAAATTTGAGCTGTCGCTTGGGTTGAATTTGCTTTTGGTTGCCGTGGCTAGCGGGCTTAGCTTGCGGCGATAAAGGCATTTTCGTGGGCTCGGCAAACTAATCGGTTTAG
The DNA here is from genome assembly GCA_963651895.1 of Campylobacteraceae bacterium. Lineage (GTDB taxonomy): Bacteria > Campylobacterota > Campylobacteria > Campylobacterales > Campylobacteraceae > Campylobacter_D. The sequence continues at coordinate 4,350 of CAVJSG010000032.1, read as the reverse complement.
CCCACGCCCACGAAAATGCCTTTCTCATCCACAAAGCTCAGCCCGAGTGGGCGACTTTATTTTGGGCGTTTTTTGTGAATTTCAGCGTTAAATTCACGGCAAATGCCTTAATTTTGGCGTTTTTAAAATGGGATTTTGTAAATTTTCATAAAAAATTCACGCTAAAATTTCAAAACGGAGCATTTAAAATGAATTTAAAAAGCAAAAATTTAGACCACTTACTAAACCTCGCCCTAGATGCGGCGCAAAGGGCTAGCGAGGCGATTTTGCGCGAGCAAAAAGCGCTTAAAATTTGCACCAAAGCTGACGGCTCGCCGCTAAGTTCTGCGGATTTAGCCTCAAACGAGGCTTTGTGCGAGGTGCTTGCAAGCAGCGACATCGCTATTTGCTCGGAGGAAAGCCCGCTTAATTACGCCACGCGCAAGGACTTGGAGCGTTTTTGGCTCATCGACCCTTTGGATGGCACAAAGGGCTTCATTAGGGGGGGGGATGAGTTTTGTATCTTGCTCGCACTCATAGAGGGCGCACGCCCCATTTTAAGCCTCATAGCCAAGCCTGCCACGGGTGAAACCTACTACGCCCACGCGTTTAGCCCACTTTACAAGGACGCAAAGCCCCTAAAAATCGCGCCTGAGGCTTACGAAAAAAGCCGCAAAATAGCCCTTTTAAGCGTGCATCATCCAAGCCCTTTAAATCAAGCTTTTTTGGACAAAAACGCGCTCACACCCCTGAAAATCAGCTCTGCGCTGAAATTCATCGCGCTTTTAGAGGGCAGGGCAGGGGTTTATCATCGTTTTGAGAGTTTGCACTCTTGGGACATCGCGGCTGGGGACTTTTTGCTAAACAAAAACGGCGGATTTATGGGCAAATTTAGCGAAAATTTGCTAAAAAAATATCAAAATTTGCTAGAAAATTCGGTTTCCAAATTTGAAAATAGCGAAAATTCAGCGCAGAGTTTTCAAGACGGCAAGAATTCAAGCGAAAATTCAGCAAAAATTCTTAAAAATTCAGCCCCCAAATTTGAAAATGGCGAAAATTTAGACATTTCGCAGGATGATTTTATAAACTACAACGCCCAAACCTTTCTCTGCCCCCATTTCATCGCTGTCAGCAAAAAAGAGTTTTTAAAAGGGCTTGTTTTGTGAATTTCACTTTTTTAAAAAAAATGTTGAAATTTAGCGAAACCCTCGCAAACTCCAAATGCAAAATTTCCGACATTAAAACCAAAAAATTAGACAAAATTCACTTTTTTGTTGTAAAATAAGTCTTTTTTTGTGAGGAAAATATGCGGATTAAAGGATTTATCAGGGCGGCGAGAAAGGCGATGGAGGCTGAAAAAGCACCCAAAAAATTCGCCATTTTATTTTGCGCTTTTTCGCCGATGACTAAAAAAGCACATAAAAAATTCGCCATTTTTAGTGTTTTATTTTGCGCTTTTTTGTGCTTAAATTTGGGCGCAAATGCCGATGAGGGCGACATTAACGAATACTCGCACAAAATGGTTATCAAACGCTACACAAATGATGATTTTCAAATGATTGATTTGCAGCAAGTGAGCATTGATACGCAGCCGCAAAAACCGCTTTTTGACAGCACCAAAGAGCTTGCGCGCAACGACCGCTACCTCGAATACAAGGACTCAAACAAGGACTTCGTGCTTTTTGCGGGCTACAACGAGGACTTGGGCGCGGAGTTTGAAAACTTGGGCGTTAGCCTCGATGAATTTTTGAGCACTGCTTTTTTGCTTTTCATTGACGAGGCGAATTTCGACAAGAGCGTGCAGCTTTTAAATCACCAAGCGAACACGCTTTACGAGACTCCGCGCAACTTTGAAATTATGTCGCGCGGCGGCTTTGAGCCTTTTTTAATCTCGCCGCTTTTAAACTACGAAACGAGCTTTGATAGAATGTATGTCAAAAGCCCTGAATTTGTGCTTTTGGTGCTGCTCGATGAGTTTTATTTTGGCGAAAAAAGGGTGTGGTTTTTCACGCGCGAATTCGCCTTTGTCAATCTGCGTTATAAGATTTTGCGCCTAAAAGACAACAAAATAATTCAGCATAAAATTTACAAATTAAGCTTCAAAATGCCCTACATTAAGAACACTCGCGAGCGTTATGAGTATGTTTCCACGAAAATCGGCGCGAAACTTAAAAGGCATTTTGCTGAGGTTGTGAGGGGGTTGTAATTTTGGGCTTTGTGCTTGAATTTTGGTGCGAAATTTAAAAAATTTGAGTTTTTAACGCGTCAAAAATGCTCAAAAAATGTCCGCGAAATTTGCTTTCAAGGTTGCCTTGAATTTTGGATTACTTCTGCGACTTTGTCGCCTCGCAATGACGACAAATTTTCTAAATTCCAAGCATAAAATTTAAAAAAATCCAAAAAAATTTCACCCCCTTTTCCACTGCATTAGAATTTTAATGAGGCTCATAACTACCACGGCTTCGAGTAGGGCGGTTAGGATAAATGCCGCATACAGCGAGTTTTCGATGAGTTTTGCGCTGTGAAGTAGCGTTGCTGTGGCGATTAGAAGCGTGAGCGGCATAGAGTGAGAAAGTGCGAATAAAAGCGTGTTTTTTAGCCCAAATTTTTTCAAAAAAACGAGAGAACAAAGCAGCCTTAAAGCTAGCATAGCGGTAAAAATCGCAAAGGCGTTTTTAAGCACTGCTGTGTCTGAAAGTGCCTTTATATCGAATGTTGAGCCTATGTAGATGAAAAAAATGGGGATTAAAAAACCAAAGCCAAAGCCCGAGAGTTTGCGCTCCAAGTCGTGTTTGTGGTCGAAAAATGTGGCGATAAAAACGCCCGCGATAAAGGCGCCAAGGGCGATTTCAAGGTTTGAGAGCATCATCGCGCAGATGATTAGAATCAAAACGCCCATACAAAAGCGGATGTCCTTTTCGTCCTTGTCGTGCCAGGGCATAATGATGGTGCGCAGGTTTGGATAGTGCCAAAACACGATGCGCAGGGCTTTGAAAGCAAGTAGGCACAGGGCGAGAAAAAGCACAAGGTAGGCGAGGCTTTTGGCGATTTTGAGCAAACTCTGCTCGCTTAAAAAGGCTGCAACTATGGTGAGTAGGACGATGGAGACGACCTCGGCGAGCGTGGCGACTAGAAATGCGATATTTAGCCACTCATAACCCCTGCCAAAGTCCTTTATTAGCACGCCTAGCAGCCCCACGCTCATCACGGGCAGCACGATGATAAAAATGCCACTAGCCCCGCTAAGGCTCACGGCAAGGGTGCTGAGAAGGTAAAGCAAGGCAATGTAAATCACCGCACGCTTTAAAAAAGTCCTTTTTAACGCGGCAAAGACACGCAAATTCACCTCCATACCCGCCATAAACATTAAATACCAAAAGCCCACATTCGCTAGCAGCCTAAAATTCTCACTTTCCCCCACGAAACCAAGCGCGGCAGCCGCTGCACCAAGCATTATCTCCACTGCTGAAACGCTCAAACGCAGAAATTTAGCTATGTAGGGCGAGAAAAGTAGGCACAAAGCCACTATTAGTAGGATTTTAAGCTCGCTTAATGCTCCAAAATGCGCGATGTGTTCTAGCAAATTTAATCCCTCTTTCGCATAAGCTCAAAGCCCTTGCGCTCGTAGTTTCTAGCCTTTTGTGCGCTTTTTGCCACGCCCAAACCCTCATTATATAGGTAGCCAAGCAAATAGCAAGCTATACCGTAACCCAAATCACAGCCCTTTTCGTAATATGTGCGCGCCCTTTGATAGTCATTTTTGGGGTAATTTAGCTCAGAATAAATTTGAGTAAGCTGCACGCAAGTGCTATTTGATAGGCTTTTGAAGCCTCTTTGTAAAAATGAGTTTTCAAGGCAGTGCAAATTATAACAAGCCTCGTTTATGCCCATTTCACAGGACTTTGCCCATTGCGAGCGAGCTTTTTGGGCGTCATTTTCGCCGTAAAATTTCACGCCCAAATAAAAATGCCTTTGGGCTAAGCTTGTGTCGCTTGGCTTTAAAATTTGCCTAGTTTGCGACATTTTTTCGCTTTCATTTAAATCATTTAAATTTAAATTCCGCCCTCTTTGAGCGGCTATTTCATCGGCTTTGGCTAGGTTTAAAATCTGCCTTGTTGTTTTATAGTTTTCATTTAAATTTGAAATTTGCGTTGTTTTAAAAACTCTCTCATTCGCCTGCGGCTGCGGTGTTTGCTCGCTTTGGTTTAAATTTAAATTTCGCTCTTTTTGTGAAATTTGCGCCGCTGTTTTATCTATTTTATTTAAATTATTTAAGCTTAAATTCTGCCCTTTTTGTGGCATTTGTCGCCTCGTTTGAGGCTCGTTTGTATAGGCGTTTGCTCGCTCTGTTTTACTCCGCGAAATATGCAC